>JAQBNQ010000594.1 GCA_028288545.1 Bacteroidota bacterium | reverse complement strand
GATACGCGGCCACGGGTTGGTTTCATAGCGAACAGTCCGCAGCAACTGGCGGGAATTCTTATGGAGCCTCCACCATCGTTGGCACTGGCAAAAGGAACAATGCCTGCCGCCACAGATGCGGCACTGCCCCCGCTGCTACCACCGGTGGTGTGTTCTGTGTTCCACGGATTACAGGCAGGGCCAAATAACTCCGATTCGGTGAAGGGCGTCAGACCAAACTCGGGCGTATTTGTTTTTCCGAAAATGACGAGACCAGCCTTTAGGATTCTGTCAGTAACATTGCTGTTCTCATCCGAAATGTATTCTTTAAGTATTCTTGAACCACCGGTGTAGCCGGTTCCTTTTAGCTGCGGACCAAGATCTTTTATGAGATATGGCACACCGGCAAAAGGAGCCGTAGCATCTACTTGTTTCAGTTGTTCTTTGGCCCTGTCGTAAAATTTGGTTACTACGGAATTGAGTTTCGGATTTACTTCTTCGGCCCGTTTAATGGCAATGTCTAATAATTCGGTGGCCGTTACTTCCTTTTTCTTAATAAGCTCGGCTAAAGCAATAGCATCGTGCTTCCGGTATTCGTCGAAGGTCATAGGCTGTTTTTTCTTTTACTAAGTGACTGAAATATGCTAATGCTTTAATTGTAATTCTGTCCAGTTTTGATTTGAAATTTTACCGGGATCAAAGCCGGGTTCGTCGCTAACAATGTATTCGCCGAGGGCATTTTTCCAGGCATTGCCATAACCCGTAGGCAACTTGTACGATTCGTTAGATGAGGGATCCACATAAGTATCCACCCCTCTTTGATAGTCGCTGTAATTTTCAAACACCTGGTCGTTGGCTTTTTGGGTTTTCCAATACGAATCAGAGATCATCTGGTTGGTTTCATCACTTGCTTTGGCTATGATCCTGCTTCTTTCACCTGCCGCCTTAATAGCAGCATAGCCCTGTTGTGTAAGTACCTGGCTAACTGCCATATAATTGGCATACCACTTCTTATCTATTTGAATAGAGCCTAGCATAGTATGAAACAACTTCATATTGTCAGCCAATTTTCCTTTGGGTGCTTTAAAGCCGTAACAATTGGAGAGTGTCCAGTTATTAAAGTCTGTTCCCGGGCTATCAGTTACTGAGCGAATGCCATAAATATTTTCTTCATATGCTTTTCCGTTTTCAGTGTATTCCACCCGCAGCAGCACAGTTTCTGAACGCGAATAAATATTGGTGGCAATCACCTGTCTTTTTTCGGGTGATAGTACTTTTTCTTCAATCACCTTTAGGTTGGTTACATTTTTACGAAAAAGCGGTAGAAGATATTTTTTAATAGCACCCGCTGCAGAAGGCACTTCGCTAACTACCAGGCAGCCCATATATTTTGAACCATAAGGAAAACTTATTAAGGTCATTTGATTGCGTGTGGCAAAAAAACAGCCCAATGGGAAATATTCAAATTCCATTTGCCCGGAAGGGTCAGTAGCCTGTATTTGTCCAGTGGCCGGGTAGGCTGAGTTGTCCAGTGTCCAAATTACTTTGCCTTGCATATTCCATCCATCGGGAATCAGCATAGTTAAGGCCTGGCCTGTGCTGGAAGGGTCGTTTACTTTTGCCGGTTTGAATTTGAGGTATTTGCCATTGCCACCTGAAGCGGAAGTAGTGCTATTACCAATTTTGCCCTGGGAGTTGTTATTGCATGAGTTTAGTAGCAACATTCCCACGAGGATATAAAAATGCCTTTTCATAGGCTTCAATTTTTATCCAAGTTAAAAGATTTGAGTTGAAAAGGGAATTTGATTTTTGGCTCTTTGCTTTTTACTGTTTTACATCTTCACCAAAATCTTCACATCACTATAACTGTCCGATGTAATCCGCAAAGTATAAATACCGGTTGCTGCACCCGGCAATGTAATGAGCGATTGCTGATCAGTAATAACAGATTCAAATACCCGCCTTCCGGTAACATCGAATATTTCAACCGTACTGTTTAATAACTCAGCATTAACTTTCAAATGCCAGCCGGTGTTGCTTGGGTTGGGATAGACCACCCATAACGCGGTAGTCTTATTTTCTGCAATGCCGGTTAACAGGTTCTTAAATACTTTCCAATACGGGCCTGTGCTGTCGCTAAATTCAACATTGCCTCCGGTTCTTGTATTTGATTCAACTACCAGTTCAGGAAATCCATCGCCATCCAGGTCGGTCAGGCTCCAACCCTCTCCCGTACTCAAATCCGATGGGTCTGCCCCCGCCAAAGCATTCACATAATTATAACCTGCAGCACGGCCGCTCACCAATTCGCCTCCGCTTGGCGTAAACCAAAGTTGTCCTACTGTATCGAAACCAGTTCCGCTATTTAAAAATATTTTCCAACAGGGAGTACTGGGTATACCAAATTCCGCCACATAGTTTACACCCGAAGCATCAATCCATTTGCCCGTAACTACAAGGTCCGGCTTACCATCCCCATTCAGGTCAGTTAAACTCCATTGCCCCTGGTCTACGGTCCATTCATTATAAACTGACAATTGCGCTCCCGGTTCCTGACCAAAATAATAATAGCCTAAAGTATCGCGCAGGTCAATACCACCGGTTGGTGTACGCCATGCAAGCGCATTGGGCGAAAAGCCAGTACCCGTATTTAAATAAACCTTCCAATAAGGGGTTGAAGTGGAATTAAATTCAGCAGCATCACCCTGCACGTTACTCTGCAATGCCGTAACAACCAGGTCTGGTTTGCCATCGCCATCTATATCGCTTATATTCCACAATTCGCTTCCAGCAAAGTAGTTGCTGATTCTTTCTCCTACCTGGTTATAGCCCCAACGTACACCATAATTATTAACCGCGCCACCTACAGGCGTTTTCCAATTAGTTGCAGTGGCCGAAAAACCTGTGCCCGTGTTCAGGTAAACCTGCCAGTAAGGATTAGCGCCGGCATTAAATTGTGTTGCAACGCCTGTGTCTACAATTGCGGTGATCACCATGTCTGGTTTGTGATCGCCATTAACATCTAAAAGTGCCCAATGGTGGCTGCCATCGCTAGGTGCACCATTGCCTGGGTTATTACCTCCATTCCCCTCTGTAATATTGTAACCTAAGTGGTCGGTACCATTAACAATAAAACCTCCGGTAGGCGTAGACCAGGTAATAGCTGCGGAGGAAAAACCCGAACCGGTATTTAAATATACCAACCAATAAGGATTCGAAGTAGCGCTATACTGTCTCCCAAAGCCTTGTTTCCAGGTTCCGGTAACCAGCAAATCGGGCTTTCCATCACCATCCATGTCCGTAAGATCCCATAGATCACTGCTGTCGGCACCTGCAATCCGCCCTATTATATCATAAAACCCTGTTTGCCTAATACCACCTATAGGCGTTGACCAGGTAATTGGGGTAGATGAAAATTGAGTCCCTGTATTAAGGTACACATTCCAATGCGGCGAAGCGCCGGCCCCAAATTGCGTAGGTGTATTGTTATTTCCCAGGGCTTCGGCTGTTACTACCAGGTCCGGCTTACCATCTCCATTCATATCTAAAAGGTTCCATGTTTCGCTGTTGTTTGAAACCGGATAGCCATTGATGGTTATTGGCGCAGTATAATTAAACCCCAGTGGATAGTTACCGGCAATTATCCCGCCTTGTGGCGTTGGCCATTTAGTAGCAGTACCCGAAAACTGCGCATCAGCTATAAATGTCGATAAAGGGATTAGAAAACCAATAAGCCAGGTCCTGTACATACTTTGCATTGAGGGGTTAATAATTTGAGAGAGCTAAGTTCTTTGAGTCCTTATGCAATTTAACAAGGTAATGCAACTCAACAAACTAAAATTTATTTTTTTAATTATCCGATTTTATAACCCTTCCACATTAAAAATTTCCCCTATCTTAGTTTTCGCATAATTATGAAAAAAGTACTCCTCCTCACTTTTTACTGCTTATCTCAAATCTTGCTCTGCTCATCACAGGCAAATCATTGGTTATGGGCTAAAAGTTCGGGCGGCGGAACTTATGGGGAGGGCTGGGCAAGTGCCCTGGACCGGAGTGGAAATTTATGCGTAACAGGTTTTTTCGCGGGTGATTCAACTATTACTTTTGACACAATCGTTTTGCCCGTCAATTCTCATTTTTATTATCAGTATAATTTTTACGTTGCCAAGTACTCGCCATCTGGCAATGCTATATGGGTTAAAACAGCCGTTAACCGCGATACCGGCTCGGTTGCAGGCTTAAGCATTGCAACCGACGCAGATAATAACATATACGCCACCGGTTATTACTCCGGCGATTCGGTTTATTTTGGTAATATACTTTTGCCCGCAGCAAGCCTTAACGGAAGCACTTTTTTTATTGTTAAATACGATTCTGCTGGTAATGTCAAGTGGGTACGAACCGGTACCGGTGGCGGTAACTGCCAGGGAACAGCAATTACGGCTGACGCCAACGGTAATACTGCGGTTACGGGTTATTACACTTCCACCTCCGTGCAATTCGGAGCCTTTACATTATCAAACCCCAATGGTGGGCCTAACAACTTCTCCATTTTTGTAGCGGGGTACGATGCATCAGGTAATATACGCTGGGCAAAAATGCCCGTAACAGATAATGTCGGTGAGGGACAGGGACGGGCCATTGCCAACGACGGCAATGGTAATTTTTACACCACCGGTTGGTACGCCTATGATACTATTACCTTCGATACTTCTTCACTTTATAGCAACGGCACCGCAAATATTTATATGGTAAAGTACGATAGCCTTGGCAATGCGCTTTGGGCTAAAAACATTGTATGCAATACTGGTAGAATGGGTGGCATTGCTGCAACCAAAAGCGGGTATGTTTATATCACAGGCTTTTCGGGCGATGGAGGACCTATAATATTTGATTCTATTATTGTGCAGGGAGGGTCGCCAAGGGGTGTAGATTTTTTTATCGCAGCCTATAATTCTGCCGGTAAAGTGTTGTGGGCCAAATCCAATGATTATTGTTTTGAATGCTTGGGATTGAGCGTAGCAGCCGACTCGCATAACAACGTTTATGTTGGAGGAGAGGTGTATAGCGATTCATTGGTTTTTGATAACACCCCGGTCTTCACAACACCCGGGCCTGGTGATCCCTTGTTTGTACTTACCCTTGATTCACTTGGTAATTTAATTTGCTCAACGGTGATAGCCAGTGGAGGCGATGATTTTTTTGGCCTTAGTGTCGATGATCATGGTAACGCTTACATAGCCTCCGATTATGAGGTTGTCCCATTCGTTATAGGATTGGATACCCTGGGGCTAACTGGCGCATTGATTGGCGAAAATATTTTTATTGCAAAATTCCATTGCCCCTCTTGTACCATTGGCGGAAGTTTTAATTATCAACTTTCTTCTGCGGCTTTATGTTCAGGCGATTCGGCTCTTATTAGTTTTACCGGTGGCTCCGCACTTAGCATTAGTCCAGCCAATTTAGTTACCTGGTCCGATTCCCTACACGCAATTATTAAACCTGATACAACTACCATATTTACCATTGGCGGTTATTTACCCTGCGGTACTTTTAACTCACAGTCTTTTACATTACCCGTGTTAGGAAATTCAGTTTCAATTACCAGCAATAAAACTGCGTTTTGTCCCGGCGATAGTGCGCAAATATGTGCGCCATCAGGTTTTAGCAGCTACAACTGGAGCACCGGTGATACTACGGCTTGTATCTACGCCAAAGCAAGTGGCAATTATTATTTAACTGTGTCGCAGCATGGTAATTGCACAGCAGTTTCCAACCGCTTGTACATTAGTGCATTTCCCAATCCCGTAGTATCCGTCAGCATCAGGGCAGATACCATCACCGCCTACAATGGCACCACCTACCAATGGTATATGAACGGAAATATCCTTCAGGGCGAAACATCAGCAAGTATCGTTGGCATTGCGGGCCAAAGTTACAGGGTCCTGGTAACAGATTCAAATGGCTGTACCGGTTCTTCGGCGCCAATTGTTATTTTATCCATTCCTGATCTCCAACCGGATGTCGTTAAAGTGTTTCCCAATCCTTCAACCGGGGCATGGCAGTTAAGCGTTGGCGAAAGTTTGGTAGGCTGCGAAATGAAATTGTTCGACAGTTCAGGAAGATTACTGTTTAAGTCTAAAATCAGCGATCAAAAATCAATCATTAACGTTCCTGACGCAACTCCTGGAGTTTATGAATTACGTATAACCTCGGGCAGTTATAATATAATAAGGATGTTAGTTAAAATGTAAACTACGGCGAGTGTGAAATACTTTTTGTTGTTATTATTTTTGCTTAATCGCATAAACAGCCACGCACAATTTGAACTACTTAAAGGCAATTGGGAATCGAAGAAAACCGGTTACAGTTTATGGATAATTAGCCCCAACAACATTCGCGAATATAACGGAAGCCTGAAAGATGAGGACCTTCGTTTAACCGACCTTTTTAACCGGCAAAACTACCCCGCTGTAAATACCATCAATGATAATGGAGGAAGGGATCAGTTCTGTTTTCTGCATCAGGTCCACGACACTTTAAAGATAAGATATGGCGCTTTTAAGGAGACGGAATTGTATTTCAAGATCCTTTCTCTAAATGATTCGCTGCTACAGGTACAGTTATTAAATGTAGGTAGTAATACCAAGCTTAAAACCGGGCAGAAAATAACTTTCGAAAAAACCGAAAGAGAATTTAAGTCGCCACTGAACTTTGAGAAACTAAGCTTTACTTGCAGCGGGTTCAGTATTGGATTGAACCTGGAATTCGAGATAAATGCTTCAGGAAAAGTGCGTTGTATCAAATACCCTGTACAAGCCTATCACGGAAATCCCCGCGTGTCTCACATAGAAGAAATAGTACCGCAGTTTTACGAGGGCCATTTGGATTCAATCACCTATTTGCAGCTTATGGCGTTAATTGAACGGGCAAAGTTGCCATCACTTCATTTCGGTAACCTGTGGGTCGGAAATATGTTCATCAGGTTCGACTATAACGGGCGCCGCCGCCTTATAAATTCTTCCATTACCGGTGTACCTGGCCCTGATGCCCGCGATATGACTGAATTTTTGCAGGCACTTCCCGCCAAAGCGGAGTTACATACCGTCAACAATAAGTTTAAGATATTTAAAGAGGCCCGGAAAAGCCTTGTTTCGGTGGCTATAGACTAAAAGGGCGTTACAAAATAGGCTCTACCCCGCATTCATTCTGAAATCCGCATTCCGAAACCCGCAATTCTAAATCCGCTTCATTTGCAATTTTCTACGCTTTAACCCGTCACTACCTTGTCGGGCAGAATATTTATTTAAATTGCAACCGTTTACCGACTAAGAATAAAGTGTTACCCATGCGACATTTTTTTGTCATCAGCCTTATAAGTCTAGTTTTTACTACTAATATATTTTCCCAAACAGCCACAATACACGGTGTAGTTAAGGACGCCAATACCGGCGAACTGTTGGAGGATGTCAATATTGTTCAACCTCCCGCCAATGGCACCCATTCCGACTTAAAGGGCAATTATGAACTAAGGGTCAATGCAGGGGACATCACATTGATTTTCAGCTATATAGGATTAACGGCTGATACATTTAACTTCAGTATTAAACCCGGCGACACGAAGGAACTTAATGTAAGTCTTCAGGGCTCGGGGCAAGAAATAGGTACCATTGTGGTTTCCGAAAGCAGGGTCGGACAGAAACTGACAACGGTAACCCAAACCGTAGATGTACTTTCTCCCCGCTTAATTCAGGCCAATAACATTACCAATATGCAGGGTGCCATAACCAAGGTACCGGGCGTAACCGTTTTGGACGGACAGATAAGCATTCGTGGGGGTAGTGGCTATGCTTATGGAGCTGGTAGCAGGGTAACTTTAGTAGTAGACGGAATGCCATTAATGACTGCCGATCGCCAGGATATTAAATGGCCTTTGGTTCCTATAGAAAATGTGGAGCAGTTGGAAATATTAAAGGGTGCAGCCAGCGTTCAGTATGGTGCTTCAGCTTTAAATGGGGTAATGAATATCACTACCGCTTATGCGGCCGATACGCCTACTACTAAATTTTCTTTTTATTACGAAGGCTTTGGCAAACCACCGGTTGATTCATTTAAATGGTGGAAACGCGACGGAAAGTTCTTTACCAACCCTAACAGGATTGGAATGAACTTTTTGCACAGCCAAAAATTCGGCGACTTTGAAA
>JAQBNQ010000061.1 GCA_028288545.1 Bacteroidota bacterium | reverse complement strand
GTTAACTGCGGATAATGCTTTAACAGCTAATACTGCCTTAACCACGGCCGGCGTTAGCAGTTATTATGCCGAGAGTTTGGTTCAATCTTCAACAAACAGTAGTTCTTACCAGGATAAAATAACGCTTACACTTCAGCCTGGTACCTATTTGATTACATTTTCAGCCCAGGTTTCCAGCAATCAGAATAATGGGTTGGCATATAAATTTGATGCCGGAAGTTATGTGTTTGATGGTATACCGGTTCTTTCCGGTACAAATACCGAGTTTATTTCAGTTTCTAATACTATACGGGTAGTTTACACAATTGCAACTACCGTAAAAATTCAATACAATAAGAATCAAAGCGGCGGAGCTACCGGATATATAAAAGGAGCTACCATTTTTGCTTTACCAACAAACTAGTGTTTTGGGCGAATTTCAATATTGCACTACCGATTTACTACTTGTTGATATAAACTGTTTGTTTACTGAACCGGTTGTATTCGTAACTGCCACTTGCGCCAGCCATGTAGATGATGCTATCGCTTTCGGTTATTGAAATATTATCGGGTGGACCGGCAATAGATGCAATTTTTGTTTTTACCGGAACACTCCCTTGCCTGGTATATATATCGGTGGTGGTAATTAAAAAATCTGACCGGTACAGGTATATTTCCTGCCCCGGGTTTTTAAGCTGTATTGTTTTGTAATACCGGGGGCCCAGGATGGCTTCGTGGTCGGATAGGAACAGGGCGAACGCCAGGCTGAAGGCAAGCAGGACAAACATAAAGATGCCCGCTAATATGCCCATTATCCAGCCTGCGCGGTTTAGCTTTTGGCGCGGTTCGAAAAATATTTTTTTGAGTGCTATTGAGTAAACGATTGCACAGAAAATGTAAATGAATAAGTACACTATCCTGACCGGCCACTCCCACGAGGGAATGAAATTGAATTTTATGGCTATAAAGTAAACCGCTGCCTGCAAAGCCACGGTGGCTAGCAGTAAGTAGCCGGTTTTTATTTTTTGAAGGCGGTTAAACATATGTCGAAATAAGTAAAAGTTTTGCTAATATCTAATGACTATATTGAAGATTAAAGAGCCGGTTTGTGAGAGATTTAAATTTTGTCGGCTTACAGGTTGCCTAGCAAATATTGAGGAACCGGTGATTATAATGTCTGCTTATTGCTTTGATGGTGGGTTTTTCCTCTTTTCAATCATTTCGAGTTCAATTTTATTTTCGAGTTCAAGTATATCTGTCATAAACCTACTAAATCCCTTTCTCGTAACAACAAATACATATGCCATTGACGGCTCTTCATGTGCATAGTAGTTATAAACCAGAATGGAACTGTCAACCTTCTTTAGGCTGCGCTTATTCTCTTTCGAATGATGCAATTCGTACAGGTCATCTCGAATAAGAAGAATTGGGAGGTAAAGAAAATGCCGCAAATAGTCATCCCTGTATTCTTTTCCTTCAATAATTTCTTCGCAGTACTGTGTGATTTTGGACAACCCATCGTGAATATTATCAGGATGGAGAGCCATTAACTCTTCATTGGCCTTTTTCCTTTGGAAAGAGCAATATTGAGTATAGATGGAGTATTTTTTACTGTGAATTATTTGTTCGTAGAAGGCATCATATGTATCGTATCGTATATTCTCTGGCACTGTTACTCTTTCCTTAAGCCCATCCCAGTCATCAATGTTCGGAGAATATTCGAAATCGGTAAGTAGAACAATTGGAGCAGAGTTATTCTTCATCTCGAAAACAAAGTGAATTTTGGAGCAACACTTATTTATGTGTCGTTGTTCCTTGTGTTCGTAATATTCAGCTATTAAGTCAATTTCTCTATCCTTACCCGTGATAGTATCTTTTATTACCTGGTTGGTTTGAATAAAAAAACCTGCTTCACTTAATATCTTAGAGATTTCGGATTCTAAAAGATAGCCCGATCTGTTTAGGGCCTCCATCATTTCTTTTTCGCTGATTTCTAATTTGTCCATGTTCAAAGGTGAATAATGTTTTTTGAATTGCAGGGCGTCAAGGCACTCGGGGAATGCAATTAAAAATGGAATATCCTTATTTTGTCAAACTTAATGTGGGGCTTTATATTGCGAAATTATGAATGACCAACCCAAATACGATCCTCAAAAACACCACCGGAAAAGCATCCGGCTAAAAGGATATGATTATAGCCAGGAAGGCGCATATTTTGTTACCATTTGTGTTAAAGACAAGGAATGTTTATTTGGAAAAATAGCAGATAATGCAATGCGTTTGAATGATGCAGGTTTGATGATTGATAAATGGTGGCAAAAGATACCAGAGAAATTCCCCGATATCGAATTGGGAGAATACCAGATAATGCCGAATCATTTTCATTGTATTGTTATTAACGTAGGGGCAGACCCGCGTGTCTGCCCTGATGATGATGATTTGAACGGGGATAGTGAACATTTGAATGAAGGCGATGTCGAAAATTTGTTGATTGGCCCTTTGCGGAACGAGGGCGAACACGTGGGTTCGCCCCTACATAGGGTACTGCAATGGGTTAAAACGATGACCACAAACGAATATATCCGCGGGGTGAAACAGGATGGTTGGCCGGCATTTAATGGAAAATTATGGCAGCGTAATTATTATGAGCACATAATACGCAATGGCAGGTCGTATCAACAGATTGCCAATTACATATATAGTAACCCCGCCAATTGGACGAAGGATAATTTTTATAAAAAACCGTAGGGGCAGGCCCACGTGTCTGCCCTGGGATGAAGATTTGACCGATAACAAACATGTGAATGAATGGTGTCGAAATGTGTTGATTGGCTGTTCGAGGCACGAGGGCGAACACGTGGGTTCGCCCCTACATAAGGTTTTGCAATGGTTTAAAACGATGACAACGAATGAATATATCCGCGGGGTGAAACAAAATAATTGGCCCTCATTTAATGGCAAGTTGTGGCAACGTAATTATTATGAGCATATAATTCGCAATGGCAAGTCGTATCAGCAGATTGCCAATTACATATATAGTAACCCAGCCAATTGGACCAAGGATAATTTTTTTAAAGAACCGTAGGGCAGACCCACGCCTGCCTGCCGGACCAGGCAGGTGTCTGCCCTTGGGTGATGATTTGAATCGTGATGAATATGTAAATGATGGTGAGGTTGAAAATTTGTTGCTTAGTCCGTTCGGGCACGGGGGCGAACACGTGGGTTCGCCCCGGGGGTATCGGTTTTCTGCATGTCTGTTCGTAAAATGTTGATATTGAATAAGATACGTTTTCGAAATCGGTACCCCCTCCCAACCAGTACCCCCTCATTGTTGTTGCTCGGCAAGGTACTTTTGGATGATCTGTTCAATTTGTTGCAGTTGCTCGGGTTTTAGCTGTTGCAGGATTTGCTGGCTGATAACCGTGTTGTTTATCTGTATGTTGTTGTTTTGGTTTTGGATAACCACCTCATTGGTATCAGTTTGGGTCGATTGTATATGCAGGAAGAGTTTGGCCGCCTGCATATCTCCCTTTAAAGCCTTCTTCATTACAATAGAAAGAACCTTTGGGGCCATCAGGCCAAAAGCTTCCTCCTGCTCCTGGTAAGCAGGGTTTTGTTTATAGCTGCTTAGGTGTTGGCGGATGGTTTTGAGGCTAAGGCCGGTTGTTCGGGATATTTCGGCTTTGGCGGGCATGGCCCCAAAGTCTTCTATATAATGTGCAATGGCCTCCGTTATTTTATCGTGGTTGTATTCCCAAAGGGTGCGATTATCTATTATGGGCCGTATCTTTTCTATAAAGTCATCGCGTTCCTTGTCTTTTAATACAGCCAGTTTTTGCTGAACCAGGGCGTTAAACGCAGCTTTTTGCTGTGGGCTAAGGTTAGCCACGTGATGTTTTTCAATTTTTTCGAGCTCAAAAAGATGATCGAAGTTGTTGGGGGCTACAGGTTGATTTTCCATACGCAGTAAGGGTTTTAGCCTGCAAGGTGGGGCTGCAGAACGCAATGTATCTGCGCAGCGCCAAATATTTTTTGAAAAAAAGGGAGCAAATGTTTTGCAAAAGCGCAAACCGCTTTTATATTTGCACTCCCTTTTAAAAAGAAACGTTCTTTACAAACAAAAAGAAAGGGTTTTCGTAAGAGAAAAATCTAAAAGCGTAGTGATTACGTTTTAGTCCCGGTTTTAACCGGGAAACCAACCAAACAAAGTATTCCGATTTATCGGGATCCACCGTAAAGGAAAGATGGAGTAGCAGGTATTAAAGAGCGAGAAAATTTTTCGAGCCACCTGGTTCCTTTAAGATGCGCAGTGATTGCGAGTCTAACACAAACATGATGGCATAGTAGTTAATGTTCCGCAGGGGGCAATAGAGATTATCGGCTTGTTTGAAAGGTTGAAAAAAGATTTTTTGAAAATAGTTGTCAGTTAATTTGGAAGTGCAGAATTGAAAAACATATATTTGCGTCCCGTTTTAAAAAAGATGTTTTAAGCGGGAAGCAAAACGTTCTTTACAAACTTGGTTTTTTGTTCCTTAAGTTGGAAACTAAATCGCATAAGTCCGGAATCAGAGCTTTCTTAAATGAAGGGGGAGGAAGGGCAAAAGTTCTTTGAAATATTGGTTAGAAACATAGAAAACTATAACAGGTAAATTTAAGCTTAACATAATTATTAATACCTTTTCTTTGAAATTAAATATTTGAAAAGGGATTTAACTCTTTTACAATGGAGAGTTTGATCCTGGCTCAGGATGAACGCTAGCGGGAGGCCTAATACATGCAAGTCGAACGGTAACAGGGTAGCAATACCGCTGACGAGTGGCGTACGGGTGAGTAACACGTACACAACCTGCCTTATACTGGAGCATAGCCTCGGGAAACTGAGATTAATTCTCCATAACATTATGAAACGGCATCGTTTTATAATTAAAACTCTGGTGGTATAAGATGGGTGTGCGTCTGATTAGCTAGTTGGCGAGGTAAAGGCTCACCAAGGCAACGATCAGTAGCTGGTCTGAGAGGATGATCAGCCACACGGGCACTGAGACACGGGCCCGACTCCTACGGGAGGCAGCAGTAGGGAATATTGGACAATGGGCGCAAGCCTGATCCAGCCATCCCGCGTGAAGGATTAAGGCCCTATGGGTTGTAAACTTCTTTTCTCTGGGAATAAAAAGTGGGATTTATCCTGCCTTGAAGGTACCAGAGGAATAAGCACCGGCTAACTCCGTGCCAGCAGCCGCGGTAATACGGAGGGTGCAAGCGTTATCCGGATTCACTGGGTTTAAAGGGTGCGTAGGTGGCTTTGTAAGTCAGTGGTGAAAGCCCGGAGCTCAACTCCGGAACTGCCATTGATACTGCTTAGCTTGAATCACGTCGAGGTGGATGGAATAATACATGTAGCGGTGAAATGCTTAGATATGTATTAGAACACCGATTGCGAAGGCAGTTCACTAGGCGTGTATTGACACTGAGGCACGAAAGCGTGGGGATCAAACAGGATTAGATACCCTGGTAGTCCACGCCCTAAACGATGTAAACTCGACGTTAGCGATATACAGTTAGCGTCCAAGCGAAAGCGTTAAGTTTACCACCTGGGAAGTACGACCGCAAGGTTGAAACTCAAAGGAATTGGCGGGGGTCCGCACAAGCGGTGGAGCATGTGGTTTAATTCGATGATACGCGAGGAACCTTACCTGGGCTAGAATGTAACTTGACCGATCCTGAAAGGGGTCTTTGTAGCAATACACAGGTTACAAGGTGCTGCATGGTTGTCGTCAGCTCGTGCCGTGTGGTGTTGGGTTAAGTCCCGCAACGAGCGCAACCCCTATCTTTAGTTGCCAGCGAGTAATGTCGGGGACTCTAAAGAGACTGCCTGCGTAAGCAGAGAGGAAGGAGGGGATGACGTCAAATCATCATGGCCTTTATGCCCAGGGCTACACACGTGCTACAATGGCGTTTACAAAGAGCAGCCAACCAGTGATGGTGAGCGAATCTCACAAAAAACGTCTCAGTTCGGATTGAAGTCTGCAACTCGACTTCATGAAGCTGGAATCGCTAGTAATCGTGGATCAGCAATGCCACGGTGAATACGTTCCCGGACCTTGCACACACCGCCCGTCAAGCCATGGAAGTTGGGTGTACCTTAAGACGATAACCGTAAGGAGTTGTCCAAGGTAAAACCAGTAACTGGGGCTAAGTCGTAACAAGGTAGCCGTATCGGAAGGTGCGGCTGGAATACCTCCTTTTTAGAGCAAGTTCCTGTTATATCATCTATGTTTCTCCAATGTTTCAAATATTATTAAGCCTTATCGTTCCCGCAAAAGCGGGATTAAATTTTATGAAAGTAAAGTAGATAAGGCAGGATTTAAGGAGGGGTAAAACTCTTCGGAGATAAAAAAACGTTCATTACAAGAATTGCTACTTAGTCTCGTAGCTCAGTTGGTTAGAGCGCTACACTGATAATGTAGAGGTCGGCAGTTCAACTCTGCCCGGGACTACATTATCCGGTTAAGCCTAATGGTGAAAACCTGTAATGGGGGATTAGCTCATTTGGCTAGAGCGCCTGCCTTGCAAGCAGGAGGTAATCGGTTCGACTCCGATATCCTCCACTAGAAGTAAGAAGTGAAGTAGAAGTGGTTAAAAACGTTCTTTAAAACTTAGGTTGATCCTGGCAAAAGCAGGTAAGGTTCAAAACCTGATCAATCACATATTCCGGAATACACTTAGTAGCTAAGCTTGGCAAAAAGTTAATGGTTCCGGGAAAAAGTTCTTTGACATATTGGTAATTAATAAAGTTAAAACAAATTCAATCAACGTTTCGACGCAAGTCGAGACAAAAAATTAACTGAAAATTTGAAAGTTACTAAGAGCATACGGTGGATGCCTTGGGTTTGAGAGGCGACGAAAGACGTGATAAGCTGCGATAAGCTTCGGGGAGCGGCACATACGCATTGATCCGGAGATTTCTGAATGGGGCAACCCATGTCAATGAAGTTGACATATTCCTGCAAAGGAAAGCGAACGGGGAGAACTGAAACATCTAAGTACCCCCAGGAAGAGAAAATAAATTAATGATTTCCCGAGTAGTGGCGAGCGAAACGGAAATAGCCCAAACTTCGAAGGCTTGCCTTCGGAGGGTTGTAGGACTACGATATCGAATTAAGATTGTCATTAGAAGCATCTGGAAAGTTGCACCATAGAGGGTGATAGTCCCGTAAAAGCAGCAATCTTATACGTAGTAGTATCCTGAGTACCGCGAGGTCGGAGACGCCT
>JAQBNQ010000499.1 GCA_028288545.1 Bacteroidota bacterium | reverse complement strand
ACGGCATTTTCTTTATAAAATGGTAATAGCAGGGTTGCAAAATTCTGCAGTTTGTAGTTGTCATCTTTTTCGCTGTTGCCGGATTTTATGGTTGCTGCTTCGCGCTTAATTTCGAGCTTGGCCTGGTTAAGGATAATGCCTTTGTAGTTTTTATAAACTGCGGGTTTAACCTGGTTACTATCCACCAAATTAGCAAGCAGGGTAAATACCTGGTACTTGTATTCTTCAATTGGCATTAGGTCCAGCAATTCGGGATAAAGGGTTTTTGCCAACAATAATGAGTCATATAGCGGAGCAAAAACGCGATCGAAATCTTTTTGATCATCGCTTAAGGGAGGCTCCGAAGTAATTAGTTTGCCATATAGGGTAATGGCATCGGCAGTTTTCATTTTTGCCAGACTGGTTAAAATAGCAAACTGAAACTGCGATGTGTCCCCCGCATCTTTATATGCTTTTTCTAAGAAGGGAAGAACGGCTTTACCCTTTATGTCTTCAAAGCGTTTAAACAACTCTGTTTTAATTTCGAGATAGGACGTGCTTTTTGGTATTTTTTGAAACGCATCCATCAGCGATTGCGCAGTACTATTGCCAAAAGTGGGCTCCTCCGTTTGCTCCAGCGCATGAACGCGTGTTAAACTGTCGGTGCTTAAAATGTCCTTCAAAAACAAGTGCGTATGGTCTGCAAAAAAATTGGTTCCTATCACCGTATCGGATGGACGGAAGGTTTCGAAGAAGGTTTGTACATATTTGCTTTCACCTAACAGCGTATCAACATAAGCACTTAGAATATAGCGGACGCCATTTTTTAATATAGCACGTTCATGTATCTGCCTTGTTGAATTTGTATCGGCAAATAAAAAGTCAACGATCAACATGCTGTCCTTCATCATATGCACCGTTTGGCGCTTTACTAAAAAGTCGCCTGAGTAAGAGGCGTATTTGCGGCGGCGGCGGATAAATGTGGCTGTGTCTTCCACCTGGTCGTAAGGGCAGTATTGATTATAACCAACTTCCACTGTTTCGAAACTGCCGGGTGGGGTAAAGGTTTCGGTTTTTTGAACATGCTTTACCGGGTTGTCATCTATGGAACCATAACTAAAGGTTTTCATTGCGGTGTTTGCAATATGCTTGTATGGCAGACTTACCTTAAAATGCAGAATGCTATCTGTAAACTCGTGAAAGTTTGAGTATGAAGGATTGTGCATTTCGAACGATTTGAAATATTTGTCGTTCATGCTGCTATCGGTAGTATAAAAAACTGCCAGCGCATAAAAATTAAGGTTCTGTGCAATGAACATGGCCGCAACACTTTGCGAATCGGGAGTTACATACAGGGCCTTTAATGCCTTGCGGCCATTAAAATCTTCCAGCCATCTTTTCTTTTCCTTAAAGTCATTTTTCTTTCCAAAATCTTCGGCCATCATGCTTATTTCAAAAGTATCTTCCTCAAAATAATCGGGATTACTGATGGTGGTGCGGATGAGGGCGTAACTGTTACCTGTCTTTTTATCCAAAGCCAACAGGTCAATTTTATTACCTACGTATTCTCTTTCGGATTGAATATAACTAACCGGATTGGCCGGCATTAAAACCGAGAATGAATTATTGCGGGTAGTGTATTGATGCCACTGATTGGGATTGTTCAAATTCAGCTCAATGGATTTTAGGAAGCGCTGTCCGTATTCGCTTTTGGCGTTTTCGTTGGTGCCGCTTACTTTAAAGATCAGGATCTCATCCGGCGTAAAATAGATATTGTAAGCCTGGAAATCCCCTTTGCGGGTTTTGTTGAGAATGTAAATGCCGGGAACACCGTTTTTATCAATATTCTTTTGTTCGATGATCTTGCCCGGTACATTTTCGTAGATCAAACTATCCACTATCTTCTGAATCTTAGCTTCGGAATAATGGTTGATAGCAGCATAAGATTTAATGCGCGAAATAGTAAAGTAGGTGCCGTTTATCATATCGGCGCAGAGGTAATTTTGGTCGCTGGCTTCTTCCTTAAAGCAGAACATTTTATCGGGCACATCAACGCTTATCAGGCTATCGGGTGTTACAAATTTTGTAAACTGGCGTTCAACAATTTTGTTTTCCAGTTTCTCTTTGCGTTCGGAATCATTATCGCCCATTTCAATAGCGCGGACACTGTAGCCTTTGCTTTTTAGTAACTCAAGAATTCCTTTTTCACCCGGTAAGTGGGCTGCGCCTACACCTGTAAATAGCGGATGCTGTTTCATGGCCTTCAGCATTCTATCCACCATTAACACATTACGCTTGTAAACAATATACTCGCGCACCGAATCGGTGGACATTAATTGATTGATGGAATCCAACTCATAAAGATCGCCGCGGCGGTAGTACTCTTCCAGTTTGTCGCCTAGGTTCCATGTGTAACTATTTTTGCCGCTTTTTACGGAGTGGTCTTCGTGTGCTTTTGCCTTGTTTGATTTTTCGCTATCGCGATCCAACTCAGCAACAGTTTCGAGGCCAAATACGTTTTTGCCCATCTTTTTGGCGGTCTGGTAAATGTAAAGATCGAGGTAGGTGTTTTCCTGGAAATCGGATTTGCTTTTATCTGAGCGGAACATGAAAGAGTTTATCAACTCCGGATCATCAGCCAATTGTGTTTTTACGGTTTCCTTCAACTTGCGCTTAATATCCAGCGACTTTTCGAATGGGTCGAGGTAGGCGTAGTCGCGGAAGTAGAAGTTGGTATAATACAGCGCCAAAAAATTATCGGAGCCGGCAAATTCCTCCAGCCAGGTATCGGGGTCCACCTCCAGCGCTACTTCGGTGGAGTTATTGATGGCAGAGAAAAACGGCTCGCTGAGGTGGAAGGCTACTTTATTACTAACGTGCATAGTGCCATACAGGTAGGAAGGTTTATCCATTCCGTTGCCGGTAATTTCCCATAAAAGGCCCTGGTATTTTTTATCCTGCGCGAAGGAAGAGAGTACTACGATGCAAAGGCACAAAAACAGAATCAACTTTTTAAACATACAAATTGGGTTTGGAAATAATAGTTCATTAAAAAACGGAGCGGAAATATAGTTATTGTATTGGAAACAGCCACCACCCCATTATTTCCCCGGAGGGGTGAGCGTAAAGACAGGTCTTTGAAAGAAATTGAATTGTTTTTTCTAAATTTGAGATATGGAACACCGCACATACAAGATACACCTGCACAAAGAGCCTGAAGGCGGATATACGGTTATTATTCCGGCTTTGCCGGGTTGTATAACCTGGGGCGAAAGCATCGAACACGCTACGGTTATGGCCCGCGAAGCAATTGAAGGGTACATTGCCACTTTAAAGGATATTGGCGAACCGGTGCCGGATGATTCGGAAACGCTTGAAATGTCTATTGTTCTTGCCGCCTGATAATGAGTAAAACTCCATCGCTAACTTCTAAGGATGTAATAAGATTGCTGGAACAACACGGTTTTGAATTAAAGCGTGTAAATGGTAGCCATCATTATTACGTTAACCCGCTAAGCAAAAAAATAACCGTAGTGCCGATGCACAATAAAGATTTGCCCAAAGGCACATTACTGGCGATATTGAAACAGGCCGGGATTGATAAGGGTGAGCTTAATAAGTAGGTCGTCTTCAGGAGTCAGCGAGGCAAAGGTAAAGCCGCAAGGCTGCTGAGAGCGGAGATACAGCGGCTGCAAGTTTAAATTGGAATCTTTGCTAACCCAAAATCATCCCTTCGCAATTCCATCTTAAAGAGATTAACACTGTATCCGCGCTTTCTTACAGTTTCTTTTATCGCTTCAATGTCGTTACCATTTGTTTTATACCCAAAAATGACCTCGACAAGCGCAGGCCTTTTGAACTCAATCAGTCCTCTATAGGGGCCATGAACTTCTTCTTTTACCACTCGGACTTCCTCTTCATAACTCCAATCGTTAGACTTGGTTGCAATCAAGTGTTGCATTAACCCCGATGTTTTTCCGTCATAAATCTTATTGGTTTCACGCAGATAATTGAATTGTGGGAATATTTCAGGATAACTAACCCAGTATGGTAAGTAAAAGAAATCGTGATCTCTTTCCATTTCAAATTTTAAGCAGACCCCTTTATGTTTGTCTGCATAATGGGACCACATTAATAGGATATCATCTCTCTTGCTAAAGCAACAAACTCCGCATGTATTTATATGTGTTTGGACTTGTTGATCTGCAATTTTTTTAAGTTCCACCTGATTTTCTACCAAGTAATTAATTCTCTGTTGAAGTTGCTCCTCCGGTAAAAATCTTGCCCCTACTATACCGGCGGAAGCCCTCTGTTTAAAATGATTGTTCAACTTTGTAAAATGCTCGGAAATGACGTCTCTGTTGTTTTCTATATAAAGAAAAAGATTGCAATCATAAGGGTCATTAAAAATCATTGGGTCGGAAAACCAAAGTTTGGCCTGTTCAAGAGAACTTACCAAATTATCCGTAATTGAGAAATATTTATTTAGATGTATTGACATTAATGAAGCTGTTAATTTTGAATCTAAAGTAATAAAAGGCATTATTGCCAATGCTGGTTTTCGAGTGAATGCAACGGTAGTTAAATTTATGCAGCGTGGGCGGTGAGCAAAAAATGAAAATTTTGCTTTTGCGTTGGCGAGAGAATTATTTATTTCATCTGACTTATCAAACCAACTGCTTCCGCTTCCCGTCGTGTTCTGGCTTTCGATCTAATCTACAACAACATCAATGGTTTTTGCTGCCCGTGTTTTATAGAATACTTCCATTCTTATTCCCCTTAACCTTTGATGTACGATTTTTAATTCGCTGTTTCATTTCGGCAGAAGTATAGCCACCCTTTCCATTGTTTTTTGCAAGCCAATGTTCCAGTTGTTCTTTTGAAATTTTTGGGCCGGGTAATACTCCGCAAGGAACATTTTACCGTCCTCCTCCGTCCCGTGCAGAGCCACGGGCCACCTCCTCCAAAGGAGGACAATGCCTACCACCAATTTGGGTTGACACTCAAAAAAGTGTCAACCCAAATTTTTGGACCTAAGCATTTGAATATCAATAATATAAATGGAGGTGTCAACCCTGCTGGATTTTGAAAAGTGTCAACCCTCCTTCGGCTACGCTCAGGAGGACATATGGTTGTGCTCAGGATGACACGCCGCTTGTGCAGGATTGTAATTCAAATTGAATGTTCGTTTAAGTGACCACTTTCAATGTCTGTTTGATGAATTTGGCTTTCTCCAGCAGTTCATTCTTATCATCGCCCAGGATGGTGACGTGGCCCATTTTGCGGCCGGGTTTGGTTTCGTGTTTGCCATAGAGATGTACGTAGACGCCTTTTAGTTTCAGCACTTCATCCAGCCCTTTGTATTGCACCGGTCCGTTGTGGTTGGGTTCGCCGATGAGGTTAAGCATTAACGAAGGTTTGATCGCGCTGGTATTGCCTAATGGCAAACCCTGCAATATGCGCATCTGCATTTCGTATTGGCTGGCGTAGTTGCCTTCTATGCTTTGATGTCCGCTGTTGTGGGCCCTTGGGGCAGTTTCGTTTACAAGTATATTGCCTTTGGTATCCAGGAACAGTTCCACTGCGTATATGCCCGGGCTGTTTAAGGCGTTCATTACATCCAGTGCTAACTTTTGTGATAAGGCAATTTGTTCCTGCGTAAGTTGGGCAGGGGAGATGAGGTAATCCACTAAATTATAACGTGGGTCAAAAACCATTTCAACCGGTGGGTACACGGCGGTTTCGCCATTAGCATTTTTGGCAACTATAACGGATATTTCTTTATCAATGGAAACAAGGCTTTCTATAACACTTGGCGCGTCAAACGCTTTATGGAAGTCTTCCTGCTCGCGCAGTATTTCAACGCCTTTGCCATCGTAGCCACCATTGCGCAATTTTTGAGCCACCGGTAACAGGTTTAAATAGCTGTTCAACTCGTGTTTGCGATTGATGAGGTGGAACGGGGCCGTGGGTATGTTATGCTTTTTGTAAAACTCTTTTTGAAGACCCTTGTCCTTAATGATCTTAAGCGCTTCGGGCTTTGGGAAAATGGCAAGGCCTTCTTCCTGCAGTTTAAAAAGGGCTTCCAGGTTTACGTTTTCAATTTCGATGGTGAGTACATCTACTAACTTGCCAAACCGGTAAACGGCGTCGTAGTTTTTAATATCGCCTTCAATAAAATGGTGGCAAAGCGAAGAGGCAGGTGGATTTTTACCTGATTCAAGTACAAAGGTTTCTACATGATAATTGGCAGCACATTGCAACAACATCCTTCCCAATTGTCCGCCTCCTAAAATTCCGATACGTGTTTGCATGAACTTCAAATTAATACAATTTACCGCAAAGAGCGCAAAGGAAATTCGCAAAGGACGCAAGGAAATACAAAATATAAGTATTAAATCTTTGCGGCCTTTGCGTAACCTTGGCGTCCTTTGCGGTTAAATGCATTTAGGGACTAAGTTATTGCTTAGAATTTGCTTCGAGGAGTTGTTGGTGGATTTTTTTTACCTGGTCTTCTAAATGTTGCAGGTCGCCGTCGTTGTGGATGACAAAATTGGCCAGTTTTATCTTCTCTTCATCCGGTAGCTGATTACGGACGCGGGCCATTACGTCTTCTGCTTCCAGCTTATCGCGTTTGCTAACACGGTCTACTCTTGTTTCCAGGGGGGCCGTTACTACAATCAGTTTATCCAGGTTTTTGTATGAACCGGTTTCAACCAACAGCGCGGCTTCTCTTAAGCTGTATGAAAATTCTTTTAATAACTGCTCATCATTCCACCGTTCGGTATCGCGGAATACAACCGGGTGGACGAGC
>JAQBNQ010000461.1 GCA_028288545.1 Bacteroidota bacterium | reverse complement strand
AATGAGCATTGACCCCAAAAAGGATGTGGATGGCTTTCACCCCGTAAATGTGGGCAAGGTAACTTTGGGCCTTCCGGCTTATGTTTCGGCAACCCCGCTGGGTATTACTAAAATTTTAGAGCGGTATAATATTGTTACTTCCGGCAAACATTGCGTTGTAATAGGCAGAAGCAATATTGTTGGGCGGCCTATGAGCATATTAATGAGTGGACAGGGCAAAACGGGCAACGCTACGGTAACGGTATGTCATTCAAAAACAAAAGATTTGAAGTCTATTACTTTACAAGGAGATATTATAATAGCTGCTTTAGGTAAACCCGAATTTTTAACGGGCGATATGGTTAAGGAAGGGGCGGTGGTTATTGATGTAGGCACAACAAGGGTACCCGACACAACAACCAAGAGCGGTTATCGTTTAAAAGGGGATGTAAAATTTGATGAGGTGGCACCTAAATGCAGCGCTATAACCCCTGTACCGGGCGGCGTTGGGCCCATGACAGTTGTTTCACTAATATTAAACACACTTAAAGCAGCAAAAAATGAAGTACAGTAAACTGATTTTTACGGGTTCGGTTATTGCAATGGCAGGGTTCCTGACATCATGTAACGATAAACCAAAACCCACGCCTGGCGATACAAGTGTTACACCATCAGGCAAAGCACAGTATTCCGATTCCGCGTCTTCTTCAGTAAGGGTCTTTGACCAGAATGGCAAAGTGTGTATTCAGCAAAGTAACACCAGCTATGAGGTGGTGGAGGCTTATGAAGGAAAGACTAAAATTCCACTTTTGCTAAAGGTGAAGAAGACAGAATTATGTATGGCCGATTCTGTGAATAAAGATAAGGTGTATGAAATAAGCGCTAAAAGTGTTATGGATTCAAAGAGTGTTGCCTGGGAGGCTAAGTTTGTGGCCACGGGGCTGGAGTTTAAAGACAACACCATGATCGCTACCCACGAGGGGGGCGAAGGAGAGGAGGACTTTATAAAGATATTCGGGTTGTTTGACGGCAAGGAAGTGTTTAGCTGTTCGTATGGCGGACTGAAGGTTTCCATACCTAACGTTAAAGAGAAACGCTTTATTGGTTTTACTTCGCGCAAGGCAGTGGCACAACCTTTAAAGGGCCAGGGTGAAGAAAACCTATTGGGACTTATTCGTTTTGGTTCAAGTTCTAAACCTATTGAAGCCTTTGCGGTAAATCTTAAGCGCTCAAAAATATCGCCTAAAATGCCCACTTCAACGCCCGATATGGTATTGGTACCAGCCAACACCAATACAACAGCTATAGAAGATGGTAAAACGCTTATACTGATGAAGGCGAATGAAAATTTTCAACCTGCTGATGTAAAGGACTTTTCCGTAAAGTTTACTTTTTACTATGGCGATGATAACGAATCAACCGATATAGTTATCCCGGTAGTAAACGATAAGCTGAACCTTGCTGCCGCTAAATACGACAAGGAATTATTTGACATTAAGCCGTTTTAACGCCTTACGAAGTCTGCCTTGGGATTCGTAAGACTCTTTGCAGCCCTATCGGAATTTGCGTGAATCTCTACTTCTTTCGAAAAGGTTTACGAATCCCGAAATGCAAAGGCTTCGCAAACCTACCCCTTCTTGTCTTCCCAGTCTGCGGTCTTTTTAGCCAGTTGCTGCGCAAACTTTTTCATCTCCTCTACTGCGTAAGGATTACCGGTTGCCTTGGCGTACGATTCTGTCATGGCCAACAATGTTTGAAAGTAATGCGAGTGCATTTCGTCGGTGGTCATATCGTTGGTCCACAGATCAATTTTCAAGGTTTGATTTTGCACCATATCCCAAATGGATATCATGATGCTTTTGCAATCGCGTAATTCGTTGTTCTTCGAATCGGTGGCGGCCCACTTAATATCAAGCGGTACATTCTGCGCGTCCAAACCAATTTTAAATCTTATCTCCGATGTTTTTGCTATATCAGCCATATGCTTGTTTTAAATTAAATGCTTGCCACAGATGCACAGATTAAATGCAAATACATTTCAAATTTATTTCTGCATTAATCTGTGAATCTGTGGCCAACAGTTTGTATTAGTATTTATTTACTCTTCCAATCCTTTATCAAATCAATCAACTCCTCCTGTATTGATTTCGTCATATCTTCATCATACCAGGCATGTAGTTGCCTTACACTTTCTTTGTATTCAAAATCCGGATGTTTTTTAAAGGCCATCACAATCTCCTGTAATTGTTGGGGCCTTGGCCCCCAGGTACCTAATTCCAACATATCAGCTTTTCTGAAACAGATCAACTTGGGGATAGAATCACTACCGGCTGTTTGATAAGCCCTGATAATTTCCGGGTGCTCATCCCGCAGCAATATGCTAAAATCAATCTTCTCGGTGCCTGTAGAGATCATGTATAAGGCCGGAGTGCCCCACGATGCATCACCACACCACGGCTCACTTATTACCAGCCATAGCCAATCTTCTTTAATCTCTCCCAGCAGGTTGTAAAGTTTTTGGTTCAGCACCATTTCGCGCAAAACCTTTTCCATCCTTTCAAGGTTGGAGCGGGTGTAGCGGAAAGTTTTTTCATTGGCATATTTCCCTTGCGGAACTGCGGAGTTGACGATGGATTTTGTTAAATCAAGATATTGGTCAAAACTAAGCGCTTTGCTCAAAATTTCATTGGTGATCACAGTTTCCATTGGGCGGCAAATATACCAGTTCACATAAATTTGCACGAACAATTTTAAAGCCTCATTGTTTGTTTAATTCATCCTTATAACTTCGTACCTCTAATCTTCAAATATGGAATACAGACGACTTGGCCGTTCGGGCCTTCAGATAAGCGCACTTTCATTAGGCAGCTGGGTAACATTTGGCAATCAAATTGGCGATGATGTTGCAGAGCAACTAATGATAAAGGCCTATGAGGCCGGGGTGAATTTTTTTGATAATGCAGAGGCCTATGCTCATGGTAAAAGTGAGATTGTAATGGGCAATATTTTGAAGAAGATGAACTGGGACCGCGATACCTGGATGGTATCTTCAAAAGTATTTTGGGGACGGGTTCCCAACCCAAGGCAGAACCAAAAGGGTTTAATGCGTAAGCATATTGTTGAAGGCTGCCATGCTGCATTAAAAAGGTTACAGGTTGAATATCTTGATCTTTACTATTGTCATCGCCCTGATGTAAATACGCCGGTTGAGGAAACGGTGTGGTCCATGCATAACCTGGTAACCCAGGGTAAAATACTTTATTGGGGAACCAGTGAATGGAATGCGCAGCAAATAACTGAAGCCCACTATTGGGCTGCCCGCCATCATTTAATAGCGCCGGTTGTTGAACAGCCTCAATACAATATGCTTCACCGCGATTATGTAGAGCGCGATTATTTGCCGGTTTATGAAACCTTTGGTTTAGGCACTACTATATGGAGCCCTTTGGCTTCAGGGCTGCTCACCGGAAAATATACCCAGGGCGGTGCGGATTCTGAAAAGAATCGCTTTGAATTGATGAAGTGGTTAAAGGACCGGGCTATGGCCGATACGGGTAATATTGAAAAGGTAAAGAAACTTCATGCATTGGCAAACGAACTAGGAATATCCTTAACCCATCTGGCACTTTGCTGGTGCCTGAAAAATAAAAATGTTTCTTCGGTTATACTTGGGGCCTCTAAAGTAAGCCAGTTGGAAGAAAACCTGAAAGCAGGTGATTCGCTTCCTAAACTAACCGATGAAGTGATGGTTAAAATTGAAGATATCCTTCTGAATAAGCCTAAACAATTGGTGTTTTAATATACAATATTAAGCCAGTCAAAATACGGGCGAGTTATCTCTGTAAGCACTAAACCCACGGCAGTCGTGGGTTTTGTGCTTTATGTCAATGGCTAATTAGTTTGCCTTATTCCAGCCTTTCTTTACATTTTCTTCAATAAGTACAGCCAGCTTTGCTTTCATATCATCTTCGCTGGGTACTATGTAAATATCCGATTGCAATGGCTCTTTACGTCCGGCGCTGAAGTCGGTAAAGTACAGAACATACTTAGGATACTTACCTGATTCATCTTTATTTGTTTTCCATCCAACAAACTTACGGATGGCCTTGCCTGTTTTTCCTTCTTTTACATAAACCTCGCGCAAAATAACCTGCGATGGTTTGAATGCTT
>JAQBNQ010000413.1 GCA_028288545.1 Bacteroidota bacterium | reverse complement strand
GACCTTTACAGGCTATACACCAGCAAAAAAGACCCAAAAAAAGGAAGGGGATTATTTTTTTCAAGAAAGGGGGATCTGTTTTTATTTTTTTGACCGCTCAATAATGTTGGTAGTGCTGTAACCGTTTAAGAATGGAACAGTTCTGACTTCGCCGCCGTAACCTTCAACAAAACTGCTGCCAACTATCTCGCTCTTTTTCCAGTCGCCGCCTTTTACCAAAACATCAGGTTTAATCGCATTGATGAGCTTTTCAGGAGTCTCTTCATTGAAAATTATTACACCATCAACAAATTGCGTAGCAGCCAGCAGCGTTGAGCGGGAATGCTGGTCGTTTATAGGGCGGGTATTTCCTTTTAAGCGCTTTACCGAAGCATCGGCATTAAGCCCAACAATAAGCCTGCTTCCAAAATCATTACAAGCCGCCAGTAAATGAATATGTCCGGGGTGTAGGATATCAAAACATCCGTTGGTAAACACAATTTTATCACCCAGCCTTCTCCAAAACTCTATGCGTTTCAGAAGGTCATCCAGGGTAAAGATCTTCGACTCAATTTTATCTGAGAAGACCACGGGTTTAAGATTTTAGGGTTACTTCGTTTGTGTCTGGGGTTACATCACTTAACGAAGGTTCGCGGTTTAATATTGCAAGAAGTATTAAAGAAATTACGCCCATGGCCAACACCGCCACAGTTTGCACCCCCCAGGTAACCAAACCCAACGAGTTTGCTGCGCTACCGGTAACCCCGTAAAGACCAAGTATAAGTTTATAAAAGATAGGGAAAAGACCCAATCCGCCCGGTGTAAGTGAAGCCGCTACGCCGCTAAAGAACAAACAAACGCCACCGGTTAGCAAAGTAAGGTGAGAGGTTTCAGGAAACATAAAAAAGCCGGTATAAGCCATTAAAAAATAACACACCCATATCCCTACGGTATGGAACAGAAATAATCCCGGGCTATCCACATCTTTAATTGAAATAATACCTTTTATCAAACCAATAAAGCGGCCCTTAAATCCTGCAACAATATTTTCCCAGCCCTGTTTGCGCACCTGGTAAGCCAGGAAAAGAATGATACCCAAAAACAGCGTTCCAAACACCGCGTACTTAACAGCAGGCTGAACCTGGTACTTGGATATAATATCGCCAAAAGTAGCTTTGGAGTTGCTGATCATCATATCATACAACTGCATAAACTTATCGTGTTCAAGCAAAACCAGGCCGAGGGCCACAAGGGCAATAACAACAACATCCATCAGGCGTTCCAACACCATAGTGCCAATGGCCCTGTCAACCGGTATGTTCTCGTAACGTGCCAAAATGCCACAACGGCTTACTTCGCCAAGCCTTGGAACAAACAAGTTCAAAAAGTACATGATCATTACACTAAGGAAAGTATTCAAAAAACCGGGGTTGTACCCTAATGACCTTAACAACAAACGCCAGCGTTCAGTACGGAAATAGTTACTGATAAAGCCAATCAGCGGAGGCACAACAACCCACAAATAGTTGGCTCGTTTTGCGTCGGCAACAATATTCAGTTTATCGTTGTCACTCAATTGCCCCATAAACCAGTACACCAGGCCAACACCAAGTCCTAAGGATAAAGCAAGCTTAATAAAGGAAACGATATTCTTTTTCACGGCTTAATGCGTAAGTTGGTTGGCAGAGTTTACATGTATGGTAACCGGTACATGGGCCTTGTATTCTTCCGGCGTAACCATGCAATAGCTGATAACAATAATAATATCTCCCACGGCAACTTTACGTGATGCAGGTCCGTTCAGGCAAATAATGCCTGAGCCGCGTTCGCCCTTTATAACGTATGTTTCCAGCCGCTCGCCATTATTGATATTTACGATCTGAACCTTTTCGTGCTCCAGTATTTTGGCCGCATCCATCAGGTTTTCATCAATAGTAATGCTGCCGATATAATTCAGGTCAGCTTGCGTAACCGTAGTACGGTGCAATTTCGATTTGTATACTGTTAATAACATAGCGGGGCGAAAGTAAATTAAATTTGAGAATAGTAAGAATGATAAGACAGATACCGGATTTGTTATGATTTTTATGCCTAAATATGAAGCGGAATAACGGCTTATGCTACAGAAAGGTTTGCAGGTATTATGGAAATTAAAGGGAATTAGACAGTTACAAAGAAAACTGAGCGGCCGTGTTTATAAAAGTGATTTTGAGTGGGTACCAGGAATGACCACCCTTGAGGAGCGGAATTGGTTTTACCAATGCGCTAAAGAAAGGGAATGGAAAGGTCACATTGTAGACCTGGGCAGTTGGCTAGGCTCAACCACAGTTCCGCTGTTGAAGGGTCTGGCTGAAAGCAAAACTGAAAACGCGGTTAAGGTTTACGCATTCGACCGCTTTATATGGAACAAAGAAATGGCAGACGTTGCTACCTGGTTACCCGGTGCACCACAACTGGCCGTTGGAAGCAACTTTAAAAGTGTACTTGAAGAAAATGTGAAACCATTTGGCCAAAGGGCGGAAGTAATAGAGGCAGATCTTAAAACTTACCAATGGAATAAGGGTGAAATTGAGTTGCTGCTGGTAGATGCCATGAAAACCCGAAGTCTTACAGTGCAAATTGCCCGTTCATTTTTCCCATCCCTTAAACCGGGGGCTGTCCTCATTTTTCAGGACTTTGCTCATTTTTTTACCCCGTGGATTCATGTGCTTACCTATCAACTGCGAGATAAGCTGAAGCCTGTTTACAACGTGCCTTACAGCGGCTCTATGAGTTTTGATGTTTTGGAGAGGATTGATTTAGCCGAGCTTTCTTTCCTGGATGACATTGATAGTTACCCGGCGATAGATGATGCATTTAATTATTCTCTTAAATATACCAATGCTGAAAACAAGGCTAAAGTAATTGCGGCTAAGGCCATGTGGTATGTTTATCAAAACAATCTTAAAAAAGCAAAGGAAATTTATGATAAGGAGATAGGCCCCGAGCATTATAAATTGGAAGATGTTGCCGGTGTTAGGGAATATATAAACCGTACAAAAACAATTATCTTTTTTGAAAAGTAAACTGCGAATCCTTACCCGGCTGCTTATTGTTTTATTTAGTGTTGCGATATTGGCGGAAATATTTTTGCGGGTAACCGATAAGTACGCGGTGTATTCCGAAATAAATAGCAAAGACTATGTTACCGAATACGGAAAGATGCTGCCCTCCTGGTATCATACGCGTACTCCAAATGATTCTTTTACTCCGGCCGGTCCTGATTTTCACTATCCCTACCGGATTAATGAAATGGGCTTTAGGGATAAAAATTATCCCCTTGAAAGAAATGATTCCACCTTCAGGATTTTAGTAACCGGTGATTCATATGCCGAGGGTGTGGGTGCCGGTTATGACAGCACGTGGCCACGTCTTTTTGATGAAAGATTATTTTTTAAACACCTGAGGGCTGAAGTTATTGATGCCGGCGTAGCCGGAAGCGATATCGTTTACGATTACACCTTTTATCGCGACAAACTGAATACCCTCAACCCGATGCTGGTGATGGCCTCTTTTAATTCGTCCGACTTTAATGATTACGTGGTGCGTGGTGGAATGGAAAGATTTTATGCCGATGGAACAACCCATACTAAACCCCTGCCCTGGTATTTTTTCTTCTATAAAAATAGTAGGCTGGTAAGGGCATTATTTCATAAAATTGGCGGCTTTAATAATACTGGTCTTTTTATTTCACAAAGGCAATTTGATAAGTCATGCATTAAAGCCGCGCTTGATTTTGCAGATGTATTTGCACAGTACCAAGCCGAGGCGCTAAAACATCATTCATATTTTGTAGCGGTGCTTCACGTTATACCCGGCGAGATCATGGAGCCCCAAAAGGAAATTTACGCGGCTAATATTAGAGGGTTGGATACCCTGGCATCTTTGCTAAAAGCTAAAGGAGTGCCATACATCAATCTTTCGCCCGAATTAAATAAGCGATTCAGTAA
>JAQBNQ010000381.1 GCA_028288545.1 Bacteroidota bacterium | reverse complement strand
GCAATAAATATTCCTAAAACGATAGCGTTACTTTGTTTTGCTCCCGATTCGATGTTGAGTGCCGAAAGGAATAATACGGATTCAAATACTTCGCGAAAAACCACGATGAAGGAAAGAAATGCCAGCCCTATCATGCTTTCGCTTTTAACGGCGCCCCGCATCATTTTGCTTACATAATCTTTCCATTTGCCTATTTCGCTTTTTGCATGAAGCCAGAAGCCTACATATAAAAGCAGGGCAACTGCAACGAGTGAAATAATTCCTTCCAGCAATTCCATGTTCTCAACCTGGCTGCTAATTAATTTGCCGCTTACCAGCCATATAACAACTCCAAAAAGTACTGCTGTTACCCAACCGGCATGAACCCACTTAGCGGCATTTTTTAATTGACTTGCTTTAAGAATGGAAAGAATTACAAGGATAACCAGGAAAGCTTCCAATCCTTCGCGCAGCAAAATTGAAATTGCCAATAGCAGTGCCATTAAAAAGGAATATTCCTTTTTACTAAGTAGTTCGCTGGCTGCCCTTACCGATCTTTTAGCTGCGTTAATGGAATCCCGGATATCTATTGCGGGCCTTTGCTGCTCCATTAGTTTTCCAAGCCTCTGAATTTGTTCTTCCAAATCGCTCATTAACTGAGGATTGTTGGATTTTAGCTGCATCTCTATGGGTTCTATGCCCTCCAAATACGAGCTGGTGGCCATTTTTGATGCATCAGCATATTTTTTGTCCTTATAAAGCTGCATGGCTCCATCAAGGTATCTTATGGCAAGGTTTATAAATTCGTTACTATTAGTTGCCGGGTGATTATAGCGAATGGCCGCTAACCACAAATTTGCGGCAAGAGTATCACTAAGGCTCAATGATTTCAGAAATTCGTCATCCGATGTTACTGACACCTTTTCAACTGTTAATGAGTCAAGAAACGCTTTCGTTTTCTGCGCCTTTAAAAAAGGATCGTCCTTATATTGCTGGTAGCGAAGCGTAAGCACGTAAAAGGCAACATCCCACACATCGTTATCTTCCAGTTCGGGATGTTCTTTCATTCCCGTTCCTTCCACGCCTAGCCTTACGGTATTAAAAACAAAAAAAGGCGACAGAGAACTCATCTTCTCGTTGTCGTGGAAATTTCTGGGCCGTGGACTCAGGTCTTTTCCTTCCAGGCCATCCCCAAAGCCATTATCACCATGACATTTAGCGCATTCGGTTTTAAAAACCACCTTACCATTATCTATACTTGGAAACACTACAGGAGTGATCCGTAGACCCGAAATGGCGATGATCTTATTTTTGGTTTCTACGCAGTACGGGGATACCATTTCGTAAGGAGCGTGTTTTCCTATCAGGCTGTCAATATGGTAAATCCGAATACCAATGGCGATGGAATCCTGTGCACTCCATTCGTGCGAAATCTCTTTAAAATACTTAATGGCCGACTCGCCAAACTCCTGCATTTCATGGTACTCGCTCTTGCTGATTATCTCGCCATTTTTAACGGCTCCTTTATAATCGTGGCTGAGGTAATTGAGGGTATGAACCAAAATACGGGAAGACTCCCCCTTTTCGGCGAACGAAGGGTTGAAAAGGATCAAAAAAAGCAGGACTGAACAAATGCGCCGCACTATAATATTGACTATTTCGTGTTTAGATTAATTCTAAACAAGCGCGAATGTAAGATGTTCAGCGGGTTTTTATAATGATTTAAGTCAGAAAAATTATAAATGCAATAGAACGCTGATTATTATGATTTTTATGATTAGAAATGATCTGAATCCATTTTAACCACAAAGTCAAAAAATTAAGGGATTTAATTTTGACTTAGAGGTATTTCGCGTTTCTAAATCTGTGAATCTGTGGCTTGTATTTTGCATTTTTCCATTTGATTATCATATTGTTTTATCAAATTACTCCAATCATACTTAACCGCATATTGCTGTGTATCCATAACCCGTAGGTACTTTACATCCATGATCCGTTTTTGCAGTTTGGTTATAAAGTCTGCCTCGTCATAAAAAAAGGTGTGGTGAAATTCGGCAGGAATATGTTCGGGATAAGCAAGGCGCTTTGGCAAAAATGGAATGGTATTGCAATACATGGCCTCAATGACGCTAACGCCAAAAAAATCCTGGATAGAAGTAACGGGCAATATATCGGCAATCCAAAGCCATTTGCAGTATTCGGAAAAACTTTCGGCGTAGCCAAAGTGCAGTATTTTGTCGGCCAGCTTTTCTTTTGCCAAATCAAAAATGCCGGGTTGTTTTTCGTAACTCTCGCCAAGTACCACTAATTTAAAATCAATGCCGTGGTCGGCCAGGGTAAAAAGGGCGTTAAAAAAGCGGTCGGGATTTTTGTCGTATTCCCAACGGTGGTTCCACAATATAACTGCGCGGTTTGGTTTTTCAATTTTTTCGGGCTTGCACTCATCAAATTTTTTCAGGTTGAGGGCAAGTGGTAGAACCGAGCTTTTATTTTTAATAACAGCTACCGTAGCAAGGTTGTTATTATCGGGAAATGCTTTTAGGAACTTTGGTAACTCATTGATAAAAGCATTAAGGTGGTAGCTGGAATTGAAAAAGACGTGATCGGCTGCTAATGCCGAGATGTAATTGATAAAGGCGTAATGGTTATCGCGCTGCAGTTTTACATCCGCATCTGCTGGCGACCAGGGATAGTTCAATTGGTTTTCGTGAAAGTAGATAGCGGTTGGAATATTGTGCGACCAGCTTTTTGTAAGACCGAGATAGGAGGAGAGGTCCAGCATATCCGTAGCTAATATCAGGTCAGGTTTTTGCTTAGGAGTTAACGCGGCGAGGCTAACTGCACCACCGTGCATCCGCCATTTCCAATGGTTGCCGCTAAGGCTTAGTATTTCAATTTGGTGGGTGCTGAATTGGCGGAATTCCTCTGCCCATTTTTTGTGGGAGCCGGTAAAGAAAGGTTCGAGAAGAAGGATTTTCATAAGCCCCTAAATCCCCGAAGGGGACTTTAATACAAATGATTCAAATTATAATTACCGGGCAAACTCCAGGCGCTGGCCTTTTGTTTTTTCATCAAACACTCCGTTATCATACACAACATTTCCGTTTACAAAGGTTTTAGAAACCTTTCCTGTAAACTCATATTTTTCAAAGGGGCTCCATCCGCATTTGTATAAAATATTTTCCGGAGTTACTGTCCACATTTTATTTACATCCACTAAAGCTGCATCGGCATAATATCCTTCTCTTAAATAGCCGCGGTCTTTTATTTCAAAGCACTCGGCAGGTTTGTGGCACATTTTATCTACTATTTTTTCCAACGATATTTTGCCCTGGTGGTAAAACTCCAACATCACATTTAGGGAGTGTTGTATAAGTGGCAAACCGGATGGGGCTTTGTTATATAGATTATCTTTTTCAGCAGCGGTGTGTGGGGCGTGGTCCGTGGCTATAATATCCAATCTATCGTCGAGCATGGCTTCAAAGATTGCTCTTTTATGACGGGCTTCCTTTATAGCGGGGTTGCATTTTATTTTGCTGCCTAATCTTTCATAATCGTTTTTATCAAACCATAAGTGGTGTACACATACCTCAGTAGTAATTCGTTTTTCTTTTAGCGGAATGTCATTTCTGAAAAGGGCCAGTTCTTCTTCAGTTGAGATATGCAGGATATGCAGGCGCGTGTTATGCTTTTTTGCAAGACTTACAGCAAACGAGGATGAATTGTAACAAACCTGTTCATTTCTTATTTCGGGGTGACACTCAAACGGTATATTGTCGCCGTACTTTTCCTGGTACATCTGTAGTCTTTCCTTTACCAGCTTGTCGTCTTCGCAGTGTGTTGCAATTAATATATCATTTCGTTCGCTGAAAATTCTTTCCAATACCTGGTGGTCATCTACCAGCATATCGCCGGTACTGCTGCCCATAAATATTTTTATGCCGCAAATTTTTGTGCGGTCTACCTTCATCAGTTCGGTAAAGTTGCTGAGGTTGGTACCCATAAAAAATGAGTAGTTAGCCAGGGAGGTTTCGGCCCCTATTTTATATTTCTGCTCCAATAAGTCAATGGTAACTGCGGGTGGGTTGGTATTGGGCATTTCCATAAAGGATGTAACGCCACCGGCAACACCCGCTTTTGCCTCGGTATATATCGTTGCCTTTTGTGTTAAGCCCGGTTCGCGAAAATGGACCTGGTCGTCTATAATGCCAGGGACGAGGTGCAGGTTCTTTGCATCTATTTCAGTTACCTTAAATTTTACGTCAATAGATGGGTCAATGCGTTCAATTCTTTGGCCACGTATCAGTACATCTGCCGAAAATATTTTACCCTCATTTATTACCCGGGCGTTTTTAATGATTTGATCCATATGGCGAAAGTAAGGAATTAGGGAATGTGATAATTAGCGAATTAGCGAATGGAATACAGGGAGTGGGAAACAATGTGATAATTAGCGAATATTAGCGTATGAGGGGAATTAGGAAATGTGATAATTAGCGAATGAGATGCAAGAATGACTGCGAATCGCAGGATTGATGACAGAATAATTCGCTATGCTTTGGGCAGGGTAAAGAATACGGTCATTCCGGTTTGGGCGGTTTCATCCAGCCAGATAACGCCTCCGTGGTTTTCAATGATCTTTTTGCAGATGGTTAATCCCATACCTACGCCTTCGTAGTCGTTATGGCCCCGCTTAAACATCGAAAATAAATTCTGTTTTTGGGTGCCACTAACACCTATGCCATTATCGCTTACCGAAAACAGCAGATCGCGTTGGTTTTTTAATAATCTGATTTCGATAGAAGGAGCTTTTGCGGCGCGGAACTTGATGGAATTGGATACAAGATTTTGAAAGAGCAAGGTAAGCTGTGCTTTATTTCCGCTTATAAGTTCCGGCACCTCATCAATTTTGATCTCTACTTTTGCCTCTATAATTATCGGGTGTAAGTTGTCTACAACGGTTTTGAGAATAGTGTTCAGGTCAACAGATTCAAAATCTTTTCGCCCTTCGCTAACCTGGGCATATTTTAACATGCCTTCCAACATGCTTTGCAAGCGTTTTACCCCGGAAACTGCAAAATCCATAAACTCCTTGGTTTCGGAGGTAAACTGACCTTTAAGACGTAATTCAATGAGCTGTACATAACTTGCAATTGTGCGCAATGGTTCTTTCAAATCATGTGATACAGCGAAAGCAAATTGTTTCAACTCATCGTTACTGCGTTTAAGTTTTTCGGATTGTTGTTCCAGTTTACGGTTGGCTTCAATCATCTCATCGTTGCTCAAATCCATGCTGCGCTCAAGTAATTGCCGCTCTCTTTCGTAATAATCATAGGTCTGGCTAACGGTATTGAGCAACTCAACAACCTCCGGGGGAAGATTGTCTGTATTGCCAAACTTTTTCTGAATTTGTTTCAGCAGCAGTTTATTATATTTTACTTCAACTGAGGTCATATTTCTGAAAAGGTGGTTATAGTCATTGTTTGATTATGCAATTGGCACGACCCTGAATTTTTTAGAGGCGATATTTCGCCGTACGAATAAAAGCCGGTCATGTAGGTGTCGGGCCCTAAAATACTACGAACGCTCTCTACTTCCTCATCCACCCTTTGATCCAGCACTAATTTTCTGCCAACACAACTTATAAGCAGCGCCAATTGCGGTTTATGAGTACCAAAGGGAGCAAAACTGCTGGCCGCTGCACCACTGGCTGCGTCAATAAGGCGATCGAAGTTTGCTTTCATTAAACGGGCCTGTGCACCTTCGGGCATATCGCCGGCAAAGGTCATGCTGTGTTCGTCTTCGTTAACCGATAATATCGTTCTTACAACGGGTTCGCTGTCTTCATCTGTAATAATTGATAAGGGGAAAAGAAGTGCTGTTCCCGGAAGGCCACTTGCCAGGTCGCCGAGGTATTGTTTGTAAAGATCGAGTGCAGATTTTCCTTCCAATTCGTACAACACGTTTGAAACCGACTTTGTGATTTTACGATATGGGCCAAAGGAATCCCAACCGCCGTTGCTTCCGTGACCAACAACAAGATTTTTTCCATAAAGACCAATGGCCAGTATGTTGCCTTCGGTAATGTTGTTGTTAAGACCAACCAGGGTTTTTTGAAACCTTGGTCCATCGCCCGCCAGCCCGCCTGAAACCGTGATATTAGAAGGCAGGTTGGTGTTAATGCCTCTTACTAACTCGCTGCCATTAACAAGTTGCCCATCCGCCAGCACAAGAATATGTTTAAGATCATTTCCATTAAGTGCATCGGGTAAATGTTTGCCGGCCTCGTAACTGTTGGCAAAATCGCGAATGTTTACGAGCGTTGTTTTTATTTCAGTTTTTTCGAACTGAATAGCTGTAATTGCAAGCGTATCATCACTTACTTCATTATTCAGAATTTCGCC
>JAQBNQ010000367.1 GCA_028288545.1 Bacteroidota bacterium | reverse complement strand
AAAGGAAACATCGTTCAGAGCCCAAAACTCCCTTGCTCTGTTAGCATTACCTGTTGGTTGGTACGTTCCTTTTGAAAGAATATATCTCTTAGAAAGGTTTTGAACCTGCACAATGCAATCATTGTTTATTTGGGTATCTGCCGATGTCATGCTTCAATAACCTTTAGTATCTCTTTTTCTGTGATCAAATATGGCGATAATAATATCTCCCCCGTTTTTCGGCCGGTTACCGGTTCCTTGTCGCTGTTTCGCCAGTTTTCGGCCAGGTAAAAATCATGCTCTTCATGATAAACATTTAAAATATTTTTATTTGTATCCGGCCTGTAGAAACTATAGTATGGTGTTAAAAAATGGGTAAGCCTGATAGACAGCCCTATTCTTATTTGGCCTGTTTTATTTGGGGTTGAACAATGAATCAACCGGTTATCAAAAACAATAGCTTCACCTGCCTTTAAGTTTAATACCTGCATTTTATCTTTTAATAGCTGCTGATGTTTATCAAAAGGCCATGGAATAGTTGCCGCGGCAATATATGGAGGTAAGCGATGCGAGTTTTTTACTACGGTAACTGCGCCATTATTTTCATCCACATCCTGTAAGGGTATCCATAATGCATAGTGAGCCTCTAAATGCGGATTCAATACCAGGTTAGAATCAGTATGAATGGGCAAATACGAGTTAAGCGTTGAAGGGTTTTTTGTAAAGAAAGAAGATACCGGTGTAACATAATCCCTAAAAAAAACGTCCATTTCATTTTTCAAAGTGGTGCAAAAGAAATTGTGTATTTCCCTTTTGCGCTGCCAGGTCATATCGTTGATGGTTATAAGCATCCCCGGCTCAAAATTTTGTTGACCAAACTGTTCGTAAAAATAGTTCCTGAGTTTGGCGATAGTGTCTTTACCTGCAAAATTGAGCACTGCGTATCCATCGCGGTTCAGTTTCTCTTCAAGACTTTTATCCCTGGCGATGTGCAGCATTTTTATTTCTCCGGCAATTGAAGCTTCACCCCAATATTGATTAAAAGCAGATTTAAGAAGTGTGCTATTGATAATGGAATTATCAGGCCGGGGCATGGCCACTTGCTTCTCTAACAAAAATTCTACAGGAATCTTTCCTTGTTTTAAGCACTCTAAATTGTCGAAAAGTGCATCCCCTGTTATTGGATATTGTTCAAAGACATCCTTGTGTTGGCTCCTATGAAAATAACAGGAATCCGCTCCATCATCAATCAGGTATATAATAACAGAAACTGAATCTTGTTCCGTTTCATTTGAAAAGGCACCATGAAAAACCGAGTTATGATACACAAGTCCACTGCCCTCAAGCAATGTAATTTCCGTAACTATCTCCTTTGAAGTTTCATCCTCCGCAACAACCGGAATGCCGCAACTGCCAGATCGATAGTTTTGAAAAAAGCGATGGCTGCCCGGCACTAAAAATTTCCCTCCGGCCTGGGGATAAAGAGTTGAGAGCGGAATTTGCACCTGGTAGCTTCCAGCATTTTTTTCATCTGTAATATTCCAATTTTGATGTAGTGCCTGTTGATATTTTTCTCCGCCCCGGCGCACAAAGAAGTGCGAAGCATAGTGCCTGTAGTTTGAAAATTTTTCGGCTATGTCCTGCTCAACAATAGTCCATATTTCAGCACTAATAACTTTATTTATTTCAGGCCAGGCAATGCTTATATCCTCATGAATATCTATTTGCGTAGTGTATTTTTGAAATAAATTCTTTAAACACAAAATTTTTTCAAAGCTTAATACGGGCAAAATGCAAAAGCCATTTTTGTCCAGGGCTTCTGCAAGGTGAGTTTCCTTAATCATACTTCCGCAATTTTGCTTTCCGCAAGGCGGAAAGCATCCACCACTCCTTAAAAATTACGACCAATAATATAACTGGTCATTCCCCTTGGTAAAGTTTATAAACCCGCCAAAGGTAATGCGTGGCTTTGTTCCTTTTATATCTTCAACGCGGTGCCATATGGGTCCCCCGGAAAAGACCAGGATATCGCCAGGTTGTGGTTTTACCTCAAACGAGCGTAAATCCTTTACAGCAATTTTATTATCATTATCATCAATCACATAATCGTTCTCGAAAAAATTTTCTTTTCGTTTCACATTGTCCCACAGCATATCATATATCGTCAATTCGCCACCCTGGTCAGACTCTTGCAGCACCAAAAAATAACTAAGCTGGTCATCCAATATGATATCTGGTGATAAAAGGGAATAAAATCCCTGGTGATGTTCCTGAAAATAATTTCCGCAATGTATATGAAGCCCGCCCTTATCAGGGAAAAACTCACGTACCGTCCCGGCAGCAACGGGTTCGTTTTTTACCATATTAATGGGAACACCAACATTAAATGTATCACCGGCCAATTCGAAAAAGCTTTGTATTCTCTCCATCATCAACTTTAATGCAGGCCTTTTTGCCTGTTGAAGAAAATCATTTAGCTGGCGATAATAATTTTCAAGGGTTTCATCATTTCCATGTATAATGGCAAAAGGTGCCGGCAAAGTAGTGCCATTTGGTGTTTGATAATAGGTGCTACGGTCAATTGCCTGCAATTCTTTCTTTACAGCTTCAACCTCTTCAGGCTTTAAAACACCGCGGGTAACAAACCCATCTACTTCGCGGTTTTTAACCTTTCGTATCAGCTGGCGGTTATTCTTTAATTCTTCAAAGTCCAACTCAATAAAAGGAAAAAATATTTCCTTGCCGATTATTGTTTTTTGAGATGTAGCAGCCATAAATCCTGTTTTTAATGCGCAATGAACGAAATTAAAAAAATATGTGGAGAAAATGGAGCCCACAATTCATTTAAACCCTAACATTTGTTCTGGAAACAAACAAATTCAATCCTTTCGGGTTTACGTGCGGATTCAACAGTATTTACAGTATTAATTTTAATTTCGAACCAAACCGCCATTCCCTAAACCGCAATTAATCTGATGTTATGCAAAGCGGTTTATTGATTTTACCGGGCGGGTGAATACTGATAGAGTGCAATAAATGAATACCCGAGGAAAACATATTATTCTTTTTGACCTGCCCACCTATCCCAAGGGAACTGTTTCTTTATCCTTGCCCGCTGTTGCCGCTTTCTTTGCAAATAAATATGAAGTAAAAATCATAGACCTGAATTTTGAAGATATTAGTAAATATAAATTAAGCGCTGCTGGGGCCAACATTGCATTTTTCGGATTTAAAGTATCGTCGCAAAATATTTCTTACGCCAAAACCCTGTCAGCAAAATTAAAAACGGAATTTAAAGATGTGCCGGTAGTGTGGGGCGGCGAACTACCCACCATCTTACCGGAACTATGCCTTGAAACGGCCGACACGATAGTTCAAAAAACGTTCGAAACAGTTGCTACCCGGTTTGAGCAGGATCTCGCTCTTGGCTCTCTGCAAAAAATCTATATAGGGGAAAATATTAAGGCATTCAGCAAAAATGAACTGCCGCGTTTAGACCTCATAGGTAATCCCGAAAAGTACTCGTCCTTTATGGGGTTACCACTTGAAACCAGTCGCGGATGTACCGAAACCTGTACTTTTTGCATGGTACATAATATGCAGGCCAAAAATTATTTTACTAAGGATGCCGATCTGCTTAAAAATGAGTTAACGGCGTATAAAGACAAGTTCATCAATATCATTGATTACAATTTCGGTGTGGATGCAAAGCATGTTATTGATACAGCCGAAATAATAAGAAAATCAGGAGCGCTGGGTTGGATGGCCGAAATGTGTATTGAATTGCTGGATAACGAGGATGTTTTGAAAGCCTTAGGTTCTAGCCGTTGTAAAATGATCTACTGCGGTTTAGAAACCATTGACGAACAAGCCCTCAAAAGTGTTCATAAAATGAATACCAATCATATCGCTAATTATGAGAGAATTATCCGTAAGGCGCAAAGTTACGGAGTACAAATCGCGTCAGGTTTTATCCTTGGGATGGACGGCACTAAAGAATCTACATTTAAAAGCAGCTTTGATTTTTTTCAGCGCATGGGCATCATATATGTTAAGCTTACTTTTTTAACTTATAACCCGGGCACAAAGGTAAGTAAATACATGGCTAAGAAAGGCACGTTTGTTACCGAAGATATTAGCTACTATGATGGCAATCATATTTCGTATTTACCCACTGGCGTAAATGCGATGGATGTGATGCAAGGCACGGAGTATTTCATAAACCGTTTTTATTCCTTACCTTCGATTATAAGCCGTTCTTTTAATAGTCGCCTGGGCGTATTGAAGAGGATGGAATTTATACTTTTCAACCTGTGTTACCGGCAGGTATATTTGGGTTGGATGAAATCTGATTTTCTGCACCACCCCGATAACTTTAAAACCCTGGTGGAACAAGCCTTTACAAAATCTGTTTTTATAAAAAGTTGCGAAGGCTTGCTAAATTGGGTGCGGAAAATGCAAATGAATTAATTTAGTATGAAACGGGTTTATTATCTCGTATTTTTTTCGGGCATATTTTTGCTGCTTTTGCCTTATTGTTATACCGACAAAAAGGCCTGGCACAAGGGCAACATAATGCCTGAAGGATTTGCGAAACTAACCCGGCAGGACCAGGTACTTTATTGTGCAAAATGCCACCAGCAGGAATATGACAATGAAATGAAAGGCCCTCATGCAAATGCCTATCAAAGATTTCAGCAACATGTGGCCTTTGTAAACAGCGATAAATACGATTGCGCCTGGTACACAGCCAGTGTAAACAAAAAGAAAGGAGAATGTGTCTCCTGTCATACTCCGCAGGATCTTTTTCAAACCGTATTTGAAAAGCGCGTAGATAACATGGATCCGATGGCCAGCCTTCGTGCCAACATCAAACCCTTTCCTCCCCCCCGGGTAGCAGAATCCTCCCGCTCAACTTCTGTAGATTGTATTAGTTGCCACTACGATGGTCAAAGCATTTTGGCCACTAATAGCAAACCGCATCAACTATTTAATGCTCCGGAGTGCAACCCGAAAGACAATCCCATAATGAGTTCAAACATGACTTGTTACCCTTGCCATTGGGATGCAGTAAATACTTTATTGCCCGATGCTGCCAGACTAACAGTTAAGGATGCCAAATGCACAAGTTGCCATATGGAACATGATGCCAAAGGAAATGTTACCCATTACACTTTCTGGAAGCACGATTCCCCTGATAAACACAATGTACTTATTGAAAGAATAGTAGATGATTTTAGCGTTAACATTAATAAAGATGGCCTTGCCGAAATTACCTGGCTTAATACTGCCGTTCCGCACGAATTAGCCCCGGGCCCCGAAATGATCTTTAAATGCCAATTGCTAAGCCAAGATTCGAATGTTATAGGAACCAAAGTGGTTCGAATGAATTTAAAAAAGAAAATTGACACCGAAATGGCCGAAGTTTTCGGCACTAAAATTTTGGGCGGTGTGGATGGCGATCCTCCAAAGCTGGACCACACACCACTTAAGTATACCTTCGATGTAAAAAACACTGCAGATGCAAAAATGATGCGCATTACACTCATCAAAAAAGCGCAACATTGGTTTCCGGATTCATTAGGCATATATAAAACTGAGAGGGTAATTGGTTTGCAAAGACCTCTTTAATCTTTCTTTAGCTTAAACAACTTTAAATTACCGGGGCCCTGCAAAATTTTTGATGCATCTATAACCGGGCGATTAGTTTCCGGAACCTGCTCGAAAGTGCAATCCAGATTATGTATGGTGTGCAAATAACGGGTAACCAATTGAACTCTCCGGGGAGTTGAAAGAAGGTAAACCTCCTTATCCTGCTTCATTAAAAAACGATAGAAATTCGAAAAGTCCGACACATCACAATTACATTCCTGTGCCAGGAATTCCTTATATGGATGTACAGTAGACATATAAAAAAGATCGAACCAATATACACGGCTAAATCCTGAATAGTCCTGTTCTTTAAAGGGTGTAAAGCTGAGCATAAAAGGTATGTACGAAGAACCATTAAGAACCAACGTTCCTCCGTGAACTTCTTGCTTCACCCAAGCGTATTGATTGAGGAACTGTTCCTTTTCTTCTCTGAAAATTCTGACCTGGTCCAGGGTCCAAAAAAATTGAACACAGCTAAAAACAACAAGTCCGGAGGGTACAACTAAAACCGCCGCCCCTTTTATTAACTCCTTTAAAAACGCCAGGTAAAAAGTAATTTGAACAAGCAGGTAAAGACTGAGTAAAGAATCGAAGGAGCGGTCGTTGATCTTTGAAAGATAAGTTTGCATAAATATCAAAGCCCAAAACAACAGGTAAATCAAAACCCAAAGAATACTGATTCTTAAGGAAAGAAACCTCAAACTGAACAGTAAAAAAATAACCGCCATCAACGCACTTAGCAAAACCAATGGCAGATGACGGCCAGCTACTGTGCCTATTATTGGGTAGAATTCTTTCCACTGATCCCTCATCCGGTGAAAATCCCTTTGCTTATTTACAATTGAACGCAAAAAGGAAACACTAACCTGGTTGGGGTCCGACCACAAACCTCCCAGCGCTGCTTCATAGCGCATTGAATCCGCTGCAGTTTTCATAGCACTGATTGGAATACAATTTTGTTGAACCCGTACCTGGTATTCAAGATCTGGCTCAACCAGTTTATAAAAATCGGTTGAATGCGACCTGTCGATTACAATGCAAGCGAACAACATAATTGTAATTACCCCGGGAATAAATAAAACCTGAATCGGCTTGATCAATCCTCTTAAAAACAGTAAAGAAAACGCTCCCCCAAAAAATAATATGATCAATGCAGGTTCTGGCCTGGTGAGCAGCCCGAGTAGAAATATAAATGCGCAGATCAATTGCCATTTCCATCGTTTATTCCTATCAGCTTCTAAACAGTAAACAATCACCAGCAATAGCAATGATGTTCCGCATAATAAAAAGGCACCCCGCGTTAAATTGAACAGCACCAGGTGAGATGAATAGAACAACCACAAAAAAGCAAGTTTGGTAATTGTGTTTACAACACCCCCTCTTATAAATAAACTAAGAATAAGCCATGCCATCCCTCCACCTACAATCAGGAATAAACCATTAGCCAGCGATATCCATTCAACAGGGGGAAATTGATGATACAGGTAAGAATAAATGTACGTGGTACCAATGTGGCCCAACACATATAACGACACCACCTGGTGCAAAGTAGGCGTCAGTTTATTCGAAGTCAACGAGGCAAACATGGGGTCGTACTCCTCATAAAACAATCCGCCCAACCAGGCTGATAAAGCCAACAACAAAAAGCTAATGCCCGCCCCGATCAAAAAACTCTTAAGCGCAACTTTCCAACCGGGCAGATTATTCATTGCGGGCTAAATTAGCAAAGCCCCCTAAATCCCCCGAAATGTTCCCCAAGCCCTATGCCTAAAGAGAGGATGTCATCCTGAGCACAGCCTATGGAGGGTTGACACTTTTAAAAACGCAAGAAGTGTCAACCATGCTGTATTTTTCTGACAATCAATATATTACAAAAATAATCTGGGTTGACACTTTTTTGAGTGTCAACCCATCTTTCAAGAAATCTTTCCCAAAAGTTTGGAAATCCAAAAACCGCTTATACCTTTGCTTTAAAATTAAGCAAAGTGATTTACACATCTAAATATCCAAAACCGGCAGTAACAGTTGACTGCGTGATATTCGGATACGAAAAAAGTTCTTTGAAAGTATTGCTGATAAAAAGAGGGCTTGAACCTTTTAAAGGAAGCTGGGCCTTGCCCGGTGGCTTTATTAAACTGGATGAAACCCTGGACGAAGCTGCAAAGCGCGAACTGGTGGAAGAAACCGGGATAGCCAATGTATATCTGGAACAACTATACACCTTTGGCGAAGTAGC
>JAQBNQ010000349.1 GCA_028288545.1 Bacteroidota bacterium | reverse complement strand
CCCCCCTTGTTAATACTAACCGCAACGGCTATTGCATCCAATTTAGCCGGACATGATACCTCCATGGGTTGGTGGTACAGCGGCAAAGCTAGTGGTTGGCTTAATAATCCCGGCTATCATGGTTTTAGCGAAATGCTGTATCAATATGCGTCCTCCTCTGCCAACAACGGTAGTGGATTTGAAGGCCTGGCCGATAACAATCCCTTTTGGAACATTAGCGCGGGTATTGTATTAATACTATCGCGCTACCTGCCCATAATCGGCCCACTAGCCATAGCCGGAATACTGGCTAAGAAAAAATTTGTACCCGAAAGCGCAGGTACTTTAAAAACTGATACTGCAACGTTCGGTGTAATGGTGTTTGCTGTGATATTCATTATCGCTGCATTGGCCTTCTTCCCCGCACTTGCACTAGGCCCTATTTCGGAATATTTCTCAATGAGGTAAAAGCAACCACAATGAAAACTCAAAATACATCCCTGTTTCAAAAAGAGCTTGTAAGCGAAGCGCTAAAACACGCCTTTATTAAGCTGAACCCTGTCATCATGTTCCGCAACCCTGTAATGTTTACCGTGGAGATTGGAACGGCTATTATGCTGTTTGTTACAGTGTACTCAGGTGTAAGCGGGGACAAAACGCAGGGGTCGTTTATATACAACCTCGTAGTTTTTATTGTGCTTTTGCTAACGCTGTTGTTCGCAAACTTTGCGGAGGCTATCGCTGAAGCAAGAGGAAAAGCCCAGGCGGATTCGTTGCGCAAAACAAGGGAAGAAACAAAGGCCAAACTGATTACAGGTAACGTTGCGGGTTTTTCGGTAAAGACTATCGATGCGCTTTCATCGCAACTTAAAAAAGGCGATATTTTTTTGTGCGAAGAAGGAGATACAATACCTACCGATGGTGAAATTATCGAAGGCCTTGCCACTATTGATGAATCTGCCATTACAGGAGAATCGGCACCGGTTATTCGCGAATCGGGTGGAGATAAATCAAGCGTAACCGGTGGCACAAAGGTTCTTTCAGACAGGATAAAAGTGCAGGTAACCACCGAACCCGGAGAATCCTTCCTTGACAAAATGATAGCCCTGGTAGAAGGTGCCACCCGTCAAAAAACACCCAACGAAATTGCTTTGATAATTCTATTAGCAGGATTTACCCTGGTGTTTGTTATTGTATGTGTTACACTTTATCCTTTTGCCGTTTATGCTAAAACACCGATTACCATCGCAGCCTTTATTTCGCTGTTTGTTTGTTTGATACCTACCACCATAGGCGGGCTGCTCTCGGCCATTGGTATAGCGGGAATGGACCGGGCTTTACGTGCCAATGTTATCACCAAATCGGGTAAGGCTGTTGAAACTGCAGGTGATATAGACGTACTGCTGCTGGACAAAACAGGTACAATCACCATTGGAAACAGGAAGGCCACCAATTTTTATCCGGCCAACGGAATTGACGCAAAGCTATTTATCGAAGCCTGTGCTCTTTCTTCATTAGCTGACGAAACGCCTGAGGGAAAATCTATTATTGAACTTGCGGGAAAAGAAGTAACAAAAAGTCTTTCTATTGAAGGTGCCACCCTTATAAAATTTACTGCGGAAACCAGAAGCAGCGGAGTGAATCTTAAAAACGGAAAGATAATCCGCAAAGGAGCTTTTGACGCTATCAAAAAGCTTTCGGAACAAGCAGGAAATAAGTTTCCGGCAGAAACTGCAGAGAGTGTTAGAGCGATTTCCTCTAACGGTGGTACCCCATTGGTGGTTTCGGAAAACGACACAGTGCTTGGGGTTATCGAATTACAGGATATCATTAAACCGGGGATACAGGAACGTTTTGAGCGTTTGCGCAAAATGGGTGTAAAAACGGTGATGGTTACAGGTGATAATCCGCTAACGGCAAAATTTATTGCCGAAAAAGCAGGTGTTGATGATTTTATTGCTGAAGCAAAACCAGAGGATAAAATGAACTACATCCGCAAAGAACAGCAAAGCGGAAAACTGGTAGCCATGATGGGTGACGGAACTAACGATGCACCGGCACTTGCACAGGCCGACGTAGGCGTTGCCATGAACAGCGGAACACAAGCCGCCAAAGAAGCCGGCAACATGGTTGACCTGGATAATGACCCTACTAAACTGATTGAGGTAGTAGAAATCGGTAAACAACTTTTAATGACCCGCGGAACACTTACCACGTTTTCGATAGCGAATGATGTGGCCAAGTATTTTGCAATAGTTCCGGCTTTATTCATCGCGTCAATACCTGCTTTACAGGGCATGAATATTATGCGCCTGCATTCGCCTGAAAGTGCTATTCTATCGGCTGTAATTTTCAATGCGCTGATAATACCGGCATTGATTCCGCTGGCCCTTAAAGGTGTTTCGTACAAGCCAATAGGTGCAAGTGCATTGCTTAGAAGAAACCTTTTTATATACGGTTTGGGAGGAGTGATTGTGCCCTTTATAGGCATTAAGTTGATTGACCTTTTTATAGCCCTGTTCATTTAAAAAATAACGAAAATGAAAACGCATATTTTTCCTGCTATTAGATTAACCCTGGTTTGCCTTATATTTTTTTCGGGCATTTATACAGCTTTGGTATGGGGCATTGCACAATTTGCTGCACCCAACCACGGCAATGGCCAAACTTTAAGTGTAAATGGAAAAATTGTTGGTTATGAATTGCAGGGTCAATCATTTACCAGCAGCAAATACTTTAACGGCCGTCCTTCAGTTGTTGCTTATTGCGCATGGAATGATACTACACCACCGGCCTCAGGTGGCAGCAACAAAGGCCCTTCCAACCCTGATTACCTGAAACAGGTACAGGCTGCAGTTGACACTTTTATGCTGCAAAATCCGTCAGTAAAAAAATCGGAGGTACCGGCTGAGTTAGTCACCGCATCGGGCAGCGGACTGGATCCGGATATTTCGCCAAAGGCAGCTGAAGTTCAGATATCCCGTATTGCAAAGACAAGAGGATTAAGTGAAGAAAGCATATCGAAGTTGGTTAGCAGCCATATCGATAAACCATTATTGGGCTTATTTGGAGTGGCGCATGTAAACGTATTGAAACTAAATATTGACTTAGATAATTTGAATAAATCCCTAAAAATAAAACCATGAAAAAGTTTACCAAACCAATATTAATGCTCAGTTGTCTTGCGCTGGCATTGATTAGTTGTAACAGTTTAGAAGCTCAAACACTTTCACCAGCAGAAAGAGCTTTGCTTATTCAACAAATCAAAGCTGAAGTAAAGGCCGAAATACTTGACAGTTTAAGAAGTAGCTCAATTGCACCGGATCCTGACAACACTACGGAATTTCCCATCAAAGCAAATAAACAAAGAGGAGAAGCATTTGAAGGTATAGACCAAACCTGGCAAAATGGCAGCGACCGCAGGGAAACAAACATCTGGAAGAACCTGAAATATTTTACTCCGAGTTTGATGATGGATGTGAATTACAACTACTCCTTCAACAACCCGATTGATAATACTGTTGTTGGCTCTACAGCTTTAGGCAGGAGTAATGAATTGCAATTGATGGCCTTGCATTTTGGTGGTGATTTCTCTTACAAAGGTGCCCGGGCAAGGTTGATGACACAATTTGGGATGAGGTCAATCGTAGTTCCACGCAATGACTACAGTCCCTATCGTGGCCAGTACTCTTTAGCTAACGTTTACCGATATCTCAGCGAGGCTTATTGCGGTTATCATATCAATAAGTTAAATGGCATTAACCTTGATGCAGGTATGTTTATGTCGTACATCGGCCTCAATTCGTATTATCAGCCCGAAAACTGGGAGTACCAGGCGTCTTACACTTCTGATAATACCCCATGGTTTTTCAATGGTATAAGAATGCAGTTCTTTGTAAATAAAAACTGGAAAATCGAACCATGGATCATTAACGGATGGCAGAGTTATGGTAAATTCAACACCATGCCCGGTGGAGGAGGAAACATAACCTACATGTCATCGGATAGCAAAGTAAAGATACTTACCAATGATTATGTAGGCACCGATGCGGCAGGACTGCCAAAAAGAATTCGCTTCCACTCAGATAATAGTTTGTTAGTGCGTTATTATCATAAGCCCAAAGCAAAGGGAGTATCGCAGGCAGCCTTCTCTTTAACTTTCGACCTTGGTTTTGAAAAAGGTGGTGGGGTGAACGGCTTTAATAATGGCGATAGCAGTAAAGGGCCTGCGCAATATTTTATAAGTGGTATGGTGTACAACCGGGTATGGTTCTTCAAAAATAAAGTTGCGTGGACCATTGGTGGTGGATTGATGACTAACCCTGGCCGATATTTAGTGTTATACCCAACAGGACAAGCCAGCCCTCTGCCTAATCCAAACAATCCAACACAAACCGAAGGTGCGTTTCCTTTCAGTGCAAATCCCGGAGATAAGTTTTTTGCATGGGATTGTTCCACCAACATAGATTTTATGCCTAACCAAAGTATCACTATCCGGTTAGAAGCTGTATATAGAAATGCTAATGTTCCATACTTTGCCGGTCATGGTGGTGTTACTTCTCAAACAGGTTATACTACCGTAACGCTGGACCCTAACTGGAGACCTGATTTAGTAAAAACGGAGTCGAAGATAATTTTAGCCCTTTTGTTCAGAATATAGTATTGCGCTTGTAAATTGAAGGATGTAATAAATTATAGTCTTTATGTATTGTTAGCGAACTTTGTATTTGCAAATGGAAGAACTAAATAACAACGCTGATAAATTTCTTGAACTGATCCGCAAATCAAAGCGGGGAAAGTTTAAGATATATGTAGGTATGAGCGCGGGAGTAGGAAAAACCTACCGGATGTTGCAGGAAGCCCATGCCTTGTTACGAAGCTGTGTTGATGTTAGAATAGGATACATAGAAACTCACAACAGACCTGAAACTCACGTGTTACTAGAAGGCCTTCCGGTTATTCCACGCAGAAAATTGTTTTATAGAGGAAAGGAACTGGATGAAATGGATGTAAGGGCCATTATTAACCTTCACCCCGAAATTGTAATTGTTGATGAACTGGCACATACCAACGTGGGCGGAAGCATCAATGAAAAACGCTGGCAGGATGTAGCGGAAATATTGAACGCTGGTATTAATGTTATCAGCGCCATGAACATTCAGCATATTGAAAG
>JAQBNQ010000339.1 GCA_028288545.1 Bacteroidota bacterium | reverse complement strand
GACTATACCATCTTCCTGTCCCGCAGGGGCAGAATGTAAAACCATAAAAGATTTCTCCTTTAATATCCTCGATTCAATTGAGGCTGTTTCCGCGCAGCAATGGAACCAGCGCATTCCCGAAACCAATGTGCTGATGCAGCATGAGCAGTTGCAACTGATTGAAGCCACCCAAAAAGGGAAAATGCAGTTCAGGTATGTTTTTGTAAAAAAGGATGAGATAAATGTGGGCGTAGTTTATTTTCAGCTTGTGCGTTTTATTGGTGCCGACCTGCTGAATTATTTCCCGGAGGAACCTGCCGGCGCTAAAAAATATTTATACCGCACGGCCAAAGCCATCAGCGAACCTCTTGTTCGCAGTGTGGATGTAAAATTGCTGGTTAGTGGCAACGTGTTTATGACAGGCGAAAATGGCTTTTATTTTAACCAGGATATTGATAAGAAAACAAGGGCTGTTCTTTTGCGCAAAGCCATTATTGATGTCGCCAAAACCGATAGGCAAATCAGGGCCATTCTTATTTCCGACCTTTACGAACCTAAATCTGATTTTGATGAAGGCTTTAAACGCTGCGGCTACAGCGAAATAACGGTGGAGTCAGACATGAGTATCCATATCCGCCCCGAGTGGAAATCCTTTGATGACTATTTGGGTGCTTTCTCCTCCAAGTACAGGGTAAGGGCGCGGAAAGCCTTTTCGCTGGTAAAAGAAAGCCAGGTGGTAAAGAAGGATTTGAATGAAGAGGAGATAGCACAATGCGAAGACCGCCTGTTTGAATTATACGAAAAGGTAATAGGCCGGGCGGAGTTTAAACTGGCGTCGTTAACCAAAGATTTTTTCCGTTTGCAGAAAAAGCAAATGGGCGATAAGTACCGCGTATTTGCATATTACAAAGGAGAGGAGATGGTAGCCTTTATTTCCCTTTTTCATGACGGCAGACGTATGGAAGTACACTACACCGGAATGGAACAGGAAGTTTGCAAGCCCATTCACTTATACCAGCACATGATGTACGATATGGTGGAGTTCGGCATCAACAATAAATTCGAGCGTCTTCATTTTGGCCGCACGGCTCCCGAAATTAAAAGTACCATCGGTGCCACTCCTTCACCCATGTATGGATATGTCAAGCACCTGAATCCCATTTTCAATTATACAATGGTGCGCACATTCACTGCCAGGCTAAAACCGGCGCAGTATGTGTTAAGGAATCCGTTTAAATAGACCCTCGCAATAAAAGCTGCGCCCAAAAGTAGGGTTCAACTATTTACAAAGTAGTTTCTCTTATAATAGGGTGATTGTCAATTGGCTTCGAAATTTTAAGGTGTAAAAGGTAATTTCCGGATATATCAATTTTAGCAATCCTCAAATCCGTTATCAACATTGCCACAAGGTGGTTTTAAAATCTTATGGACGCTCGTCCGTCATCAGTCAAATATTTACTTACTTTTGCCCGCCTTAAAAATGGAATAAGGGTTTAGTAACCCAAGGTGTAATTAAATCAACAATGAAGAACAAGGAAAATCTGGTAGGCTGGGTCCTCATCATAGTATTGATGATTGGATTTGTGTTTTACCAAACCACAGCCGACGTAAAAAAGAGAAAGGAATTAGCGAAGCAGGAGCAGGAAAAGAAAGCAGCTAAAGCAGCTTCGGTAACAACTGTTACAGCTTCTACCCAAACTATCAGTGCAATAGATTCGACAAAGCCCGATGGCGTTGCTGCTCCACTTTCAGCTAATACAGATACATCTGGTTTATCAGCCCGTTTTGGTCCGTTTGCTGATGCAGCAAAGGGTGAGGAAAAAGTATTTGTACTTGAAAATGACGTTCAACGAATTGTGCTTACCAATAAGGGTGGGCAAATAAAAAGCGTTGAACTTAAGAAATACAAAACATGGGATAAAAAGCCTTTGATCCTGCTTACAGATAAGACCAACAGTTTTGGCTACCAGTTTGCAATAGATGATAACGGCAATACCATTGATACCCGCCAGTTTTATTTTGAACCGGTTGGTGAACCATTTACAGTAAGCGGCGATTCGTCCAAGTCATTTACCCTGCGCTTAAATGCTGGTAGCGGTAAATATTTTGATCAGAAATTTACCCTGAAGGGAAATTCGTACATGGTTAATTACGATGTAAAACTGGTTGGCTTAAACAAAATCATTCCTGCAACCAATACTTTTATAAATGTAAGTTGGGAAAGCACTCTTGCTAATGTAGAGCGCCTGATAAAGAATGAAAGAAGGTATTCGGCACTTTATTATAAATACGACAAAGGTGATGTAGCCCATTTGAATGAAGATAAAGAAAACGACGAATTGCAATTTGATCCGCCGATAGAATGGATATCGTACAAACAACAGTTCTTTAACACTACACTTTTTAGCAAAGGCGATTTTCATAAAGGCCTACTTAAAACACATTTTAGCCTTGCCGACACTTCGTATGTAAAGCACTACGATTCAAAATTTACGCTTAATTACCAGGCTGCAGATACAGTGAACTATGCTTTCCAATACTTTATGGGGCCTAATAACTATAATATGCTGGCCGGGCTTGATAAGAATGTAGAGAGCATCATCAAGTTAAGCCCCGATTTCTTTTTGTTCTCATGGATACGATACATTACCCGTTTTATTATTTGGGTGTTTGGTTGGTTTAATAAAGTGAATCTTAACTACGGAATCATCATTTTATTGATGACCATTATACTTAAAATAGTATTACACCCGCTTACAGCAAAGAGTATCGAAAGCGCTGCCAAAATGAAAATTCTGGCACCGGAACTTGCCGCATTAAAGGAAAAATACGGTGATGACCAGACCAAGATAGGAGCGGAGCAAATGAAAATTTACTCAAGGGCGGGTGTTAGTCCGTTTGGGGGATGTTTACCGCTGCTGATACAAATGCCAATATTGATGGCCATGTATTATTTCTTCCCGGCATCAATTGAATTAAGGCAGCAATCATTTTTATGGGCTACCGATCTATCAAGCTATGATTCTATCGTAACCTTTAGCAATGCGCTGCCGCTTATTGGTAATCACATTAGCTTGTTTACTATTTTAATGACCATTACATCAGTACTTCAGGCGGTAATGAACAGCCAAATGAACGCGATGCAAAGTCAACAGGCGGGTATGAAATACATGCCGTACATTATGCCTGTAATGCTTATGTTTATGTTCAATGATTTTCCGGCGGCGCTTACTTACTACTACCTTTTACAAAACCTTTTGGGAGTTGGACATCAATGGATCATTCAGAAATTCTTTATCAACGATGCGAAACTTCGTAAGCAAATAGAGGATAACAAGAAGAATCCAAAACAGGCTTCGGGTTGGCAAAAGAAGTTAGCTGATTTGCAAAAGAACGCTCAACAGCGTCAAAAGGCCAAGTAACAATAAGGACACATGCACTTTAAAGGCAAAAATCAAAAGTCAAACTACATAAATCATCTTTTGGTTTTTGCCTTTTGCTTTTTTGCCATGCTAACAATAGCCGGTTGCAAAGCCAGTAATCCCGGAACCTCTGTAAATACCGCTCCCAAATTAATTCTTAGTATGGACAGGCATGGCTGCTTTGGCCGCTGCCCTATATACATCATCCGGGTTTATGATAATGGCCTGTTTTATTACGAGGGCGTCAGGTACACCGACACCACGGGTAAGTTTTGCTCTATGCTGGATAAGCGTGAATTTTCTGAGCTTCTTACCTCGGTTAAAGCGGCTAAGTTGTTTGATATGGGCGATGTTTACCCTGAGGGGAAACCAACCCCTGCTGATTTGCCTTCTGTTGTGGTAACTTATACCGAAAATGACAGGACGAAACGGATAGTAGACAATGGCCGCGATAGACCTGATGCCCTGGTTAGCCTGGAGCAAATGCTGGATGCAACTGTTAAAAGCAGAAAATTGCAATCCTGTGACAAATAATTCTCTTTAAAGCTAAACCCGATTGAAAAAATCGTTTACTTTTGGCCACCAAATAATTAACAATAACTTAAAACATTTCAGAAAATGAAAAAGCTTTTACTACTATCTGCTTTTGCCGCTACGGGCTTTTTCTCTAATGCCCAACAGGCACTTAGAGATAACCGCGTGGAACGAGTGCTGATTGAAAGACCAATGGTTTCGCATCAAAGTAATACTCCTGTGGCACCGGTTCATCATCATAACGGTTCGCAAAGAGCGGGAACATTGGGCCATGTTTTAAATTCAACAAGAATAGGCAGTGCAGGAAATCCTTTAACTGTGTTGGAAGGTACCAGTAAACAAATTGACGTAAATGATTCTTTGAACGTGGTAACCTTCATTCACAGAAATGACCCTACGCTTACAGTTAATACAAACGTAGCCCAGTTTCGCTACGACGAGTCGAAAGACAGGGGGAATAACTGGAATTCTGATATTGGCCCTATAACTGTTGACCCATCAATCGATAACATCAGCGTGAACGGACGTTTCCCACAGGCTGTTATTTATAACCCTGCAGGCAACTCAATTGTTGATAGTGCTTACCTGATCTATTCAGGTACTTATCATAACTCACCTCCAAACTCTACTACAGGTAACTGGGTAGGTCAAATGCGCGGCAGAGGACAACTTTCTGAAGTTGTTGCATCATACGATGTACATATCGACCCTATCAACGGTGGTCAAGTTGCTATTGCATCAGGACTGCACCAGGGCGCACCTGGCGTTTTTTGGGCAATTAACCAGAATTTTACCGGAACATTTGCCACTAACTCTAACCAAACTACTATTGGTTTGATCATTGAGAAGGGCGTTTGGAATACGCAAACAAAGGATGTTACCTGGTCTTACCAGAACATCCCTCAAACTTTTGTTGATAATACACCATCAGGTTCTGCAGTTAGTCAATCTATCGCAACTTCATTCAACATTGCATTCGACCCATCAGGTAAATTCGGTTGGGCAGTTTGTTTAGGTGATATTGACAATGCAGCTAATGATAGCGCTTACAGACCAATATTTTGGAGAAGTATTGATAGCGGAACAAACTGGACTGGTCCATTGGTAGTTGATCTTCACCAGGTTCAGGGAGTTATGGAACACCTGGGTGCTAACCTAAGCGCCGCTGCAGGTGGCACACCGGCAAGTGGAATACCTACAACTGGTTTTGAAGCCGATCTTACTGTTGACGCTTTAGGAAATCCTCACTTAGTTACTACAGTTGGAAACGGAAGCAGCTACTCTATCGAAGATGCTACTTACGACGTTTGGGATATTACACATAACGACAACGCAAGTGCAGGTTGCACATGGGTAGGCAATCACCTTGCCAAAATAAATACCTTAAGAGGTACATTAACTACTGCCGGTTCAGGTGGAACTGCAGCAATTACTGAAGATAACAGACCATTGGTTTCAAGAAGCCCGGATGGAAATAAGTTATTCTTCTTCTGGACAGAAAGCGATGCAAACTTTGAAGGCAACGAAAACAACGACTTTCCTAACCTTTTTGGAAGAGCAATTGACGTAGCTGCTAAGAAGATCACTCAAATCTATAACTTCACGCAAGGCGATACTCTTTGGGGAGGACAAACAAGCGATAGCGCTTCAGGTATTTTTGGTGGAGCTACTTTCCCTGTAGTTGGTCAAACTTGTTTGGTAAACGGAAACAACTACAACATTCCTTTGGTATTAACTCAAATCGATTACGGTCATAACCCTGCCAGCGGTTTAGGTTCACCTGATAATCCGGCAGCTTTCTGGTATGTAAATAACCTCAATATCCCCGCAGCTGATTTTACAGGTAATATTGATAGCACTCCTCCAATCATTACTTTAAACGGATTGGATACTATGTCAATACTTGTTGGTACTACATATAACGATCCGGGAGCTACCGGTGTTGATTGTATATCTGGTAACGTAACTGTAAACAGCTATGGTATTCCTGATACTTCTCAGGCAGGGGTTTACACTGAATACTATTATGCAACTGATGCTTCAGGAAACAGCGATACTGTAACACGTGTAATTATAGTTGGTGGAATTCCGGTGGCAGACTTTAACTGGACTTTCCCTACTTTAACTTACGTTGCACATTTTACAGATCATAGCAGCAACATCCCTACTGCATGGCATTGGACTTTCAACTTCCCTGTGTTAGGCGATACTACCGGTTCTACTTTCCAAAACCCGGTTAAAACTTTTGACCACGATGGAACTTGGAACGTTTGTTTAGTAGCTTCTAATCAGTTTGGTACCTCTCCTAAAGTTTGTAAAAATGTACAATCAGACGCGGTTGGAATCAACGAAGTAAGCTTTGCACAACACGTTAGCCTGTATCCAAACCCAAGCAACGGGAAAGTATTTATTGCAATTGATGAAAATACAACTCCTGAATTTACAGTAGCTATGTATAACGCACTTGGCGAAGCGGTTATCGCTCCTGCCAAATACGGTGTGGGTACTACTAAGGTAGAAATG
>JAQBNQ010000314.1 GCA_028288545.1 Bacteroidota bacterium | reverse complement strand
CATATCTGTATATCAATCTTCGGCCCGTAAAAAGCTGCTTCGTCGGCAACTTCTGTAAACTTCAGGCCGGATTTTACCAGCACCTTGCGCACCATGTCTTCGGTCTCGTTCCACAATACCGGGTTGTTCAAATACTTCTGCCCAAGTTTAGCAGGATCGTGCGTTGAAAAGCGCATGGAGTATTTATCAATGCCAAATATTTTAAAGTACTTTACGTACAGCTCGTTTACTTTCAAAAACTCTTCTTCAAATTGTTCTTTAGTGCAGTAAATATGGGCATCATTCATTTGCAGTGAACGAACACGCATTAAACCAAACAACTCACCGCTTTGCTCATATCTGTAGCAGGTTCCATACTCAGCCAAACGCATAGGCATATCGCGGTACGATTTAGGCAGTGCCGAAAATATTTTGTGATGATGCGGACAGTTCATCGCCTTTAAATAATACTTCACACCATCCAACTCCATTGGCGGGAACATTGAATCCGCATAGTAGGGAACGTGTCCGCTGCGGATGTAGAGGGCCTCCTTAGCAATATGCGGAGTTTTAACCCTTAGATATCCTTGCTCAGCTTCATTCTGTTTGGCGAGTGCTTCCAATTTTTCAATGATCGCAGCTCCTTTAGGCAACCACAATGGCAATCCGGGACCTACTTCATCATCAAAAGTGAAAATCTCCAGTTCCTTTCCTAAAACACGATGATCACGCTTTTTTCTTTCCTCAAGCAGGGCCAGGTAATCATCCAGCAATTGCTGCTTAGGGAATGTAATACCGTATATACGGGTCAGCTGTTTATTCTTTTCGTTGCCTCTCCAATAAGCTCCGGCAATGCTTAAAAGCTTAATCGCTTTGATGGGTCCGGTTGAAGGGATATGGGGCCCGCGACATAAGTCAACAAAATCCCCCTGCTGGTAAAAAGTTATTTCACCGTCTTTCAGATCCTGCAACAACTCAATTTTATAGGGATCTGCTTTTTCAGTAAAGTATTTGATAGCCTCGGCTTTGGGTACTTCTTTGCGTAGGTACTTATTATCCTTGGCGGCCAATTCTTTCATCTTCTTTTCAAGCGTAGCCAGTTCTTCCTCGGTCAGCTTTCTATCGCCAAGATCAATGTCGTAGTAGAAGCCTTCTTCAATAGCAGGGCCAATTCCAAATTTTACTCCGGGTATTGTTGCTTCCAATGCTTCGGCCAATAAATGGGCGCTGCTGTGCCAAAAGGTTTTTTTGCCTTGCTCATCGTCCCACTTCAGTAGTTTTAGGTTTGCGTCCGTGTTAATTGGTCTGCTCAGATCCCAAACCTCTCCGTTTACTTCTGCGCTTAAAACCGCGCGGGCCAAACCGGGGCTAATACTCATAGCAACGTCATAAGCAGAAACTCCTGCCTCGTACTGTCTCACCGAACCATCGGGTAATGTTATATTGATCATACACTTAAAATTATGAGTTGCGAAGATAACAGCAATGGGCGAAGTGCAAAGCGCAAATCCAAAACAACACGGAGGCACGGAGTTACAGAGTCAACAGCCGAGGAATACATAGAATTGCTTTTGGCTGCTTTTTGAATTCAACTCGGCTGTTTTCTTCGTGTACTCCGTGCCTCCGTGTCATCTTATTTTATTGCAATTAATTCTGCAATTTTACGTTAAAATAAAACTGTATATTACATTAAGACGGGCAGCCCATGAAATATATTTGCTTACTCTTTTTAATCGCGCTTTCAACCAAGGGCTTTTGTTCGCCAGGTGATAGTTTGGGCTATGCCGTTAGCATTAAAGGCAAGATTTATCATAGCAATGATTCTATTTCGAAAAGGGATTTGAAGAATATTGCCACGCTCGAAATTGTAGATACTAAAACCCAACAAAAATATGTTCCGGTTTCGTTTGAGTTTGTGGTGATGTCAACAGCAAAAAATACCTGGAAAGGAGGATATAACATGGACGGCAAAGGTTTCCGCGATGCGGATGAAGAGAATGTAAAAAAATCGCAATTGAATTTTTTTATGCTCGATGCGCTGGAACAAGCCGGTGTGCCTTGCACGGTTTACATTCACCAGTTAAAATTCCGTGAGGCCCGCCAAGACTTGCCTGCACGGTTTGTGTTAATTGCGAGAAATTAAAAAAACACGGAGGCATGGAGTTACAGAGATAACAGCCGAGGAATACGTAAAACTTGTTTTGTTGGCTTTTCTATTAAACTCGGCTGTTCACTCCGTGTTCTCTGTGCCTTTGTGTTATCGGTATTTAATCATAAGGGCAAATTCTTAAAATCAGGGGCTACCAATGAAATAACGTCCTTACTCAGGTTTTCAGTATTAAAATTAATTAGCAGGCCTTTCAGTTTATCCGCCAGCTTTATATAGGAAAGAAGCTGAGCCTGATATAGCGGGATCATTCCTTCGGTCGCTTTTATTTCAACGATGATTATATCTTCTACCAATAAATCCAGTTTTAAAACTCCACCTAAATCCTTGCCCTTATAATTGATAGGTAAATAGAGTTGCGATTTCACATTCAAATTATTAGTCCGTAATTCCTCAATAAAACAGGATTGGTACACGGATTCCAACAAACCAGGTCCTAAATGTTTGTGGACTTCAATGGCGCACCCTATTATCCGATAAGATAGGTTGCTATATTTTGTTTGGGTTAGCATATTTCAAAAATAGTGTAGCATATTTTAATTTAAAATAACACGGAGGCACAGAGTTACGGAGTTAGCAGCCGAGG
>JAQBNQ010000286.1 GCA_028288545.1 Bacteroidota bacterium | reverse complement strand
CATATCTTGTTAGATAGACCTTCGCCGTTCTCATCGTACAAAAAAATGGTTCCGAAAATTGCAATGGCCATACCAAAGGCGGCGATAAGATTACCCCGGCGGGCTGTTTCAGGTCGGCTTAACATTTTTAAGCCCAGAATAAAGGTGATAGAGCCTACTAAATATGCAACTGAAAGAATATCTGCTGAAAGGATTCCCATACATTTACTTTGAACTCCTGTTAAAATCTTTCACTTTCGTTTTTTAAACATTTCAAGCATCCTATCGGTAACTACAAAGCCACCTACTACGTTAAGAGTGCCTAAAAACACTGCCATAAAACCCATAATAAGCGCTGCATAGTTTCCACTTTCTACCTTGCCTATAACAATGATTGCTCCAACTACTATAACGCCATGTATAGCGTTAGCGCCGCTCATAAGCGGTGTATGTAATATGGATGGCACATTGGATATCACCTCGATACCTAAAAAAATCATCAGTATCACGATGTAGACCGTCTGCATCGTAATATTGTGGGTAAGGGCTGTAAAAAAGTCGTTCATACAATAATTGTTATACTACTTAAACGCAAATGGCAGCTTTTAGTTGTTTGCTGCCATTTCTTTAACCCGCTCATTTACAATGGTTTTATTGTGGGTTATACAGGCTCCCTTTACCAGGTCGTCCTCAAAATTCAGATTAAGGGCTCCATTACTGTCTATAATCAGCTTTATAAAATTCAAAACGTTCTTGCCATACAGTTTACTGGCGTCCGAAGGCATTGTGGAGGCCAGATGAGAGTTACCGATAATGGTTACACCGTTATAAAGAACTGTTTCATTATCCCTTGTCAATTCGCAATTACCGCCAGTGGCAGCGGCAATATCAACGATAACCGAACCGGCTTTCATTCCATCCACCATGGACTGGGTAATTAAAATGGGTGCGCGTTTACCGGGTATTTGTGCTGTTGTTATTACAATATCCGCTTTAACGATGGCGTCGTGTATTCTCTGTTTTTGCTTGTTCTTGTATTCCTCGGTTTGTTCAACAGCATATCCTCCTGCTTTTGAAGGATCAGCTGCACCTTCTACTTCAATAAATTTGGCGCCTAGGCTCATTACCTCTTCTTTTACTGCCGGGCGGGTATCAAACACCTCCACCACCGAGCCCATTCTTTTGGCCGTTGCAATGGCCTGAAGTCCCGCTACTCCGGCACCCAGAATAAGTACTTTGGCCGGAGCAATTGTGCCGGCGGCCGTCATCATCATAGGAAGATATTTAGGATAAACACTGGCGGCCACTACTAAAGCCTTATAACCTGTAATACTTGCCTGGCTGCTTAACACATCCATGGTTTGTGCACGGGAAGTTCGCGGCAACATATCCAGCGAAAAAGAAGTAATGTTTTTTTCAGCCCAATCCTTCATAATTGCAAAGTGATAGAGGGGTTGATATATCCCTACCAGCACTGCACCATTTTTCATTTTAACGATATCCCCAAATTCGGGAGAATGGATGGAAAGAATTATGTCTGATTGAGAAAGGATATCCTCTCTTGATTTTACCTCAGCCCCGGCTTGGGTATAGTCCTCATCCTTTTCGAATGACCTGAAACCCGCACCATGTTCTGCCCAAACTTTGGCTTGTATTTTTACCAACGCCACCACAACATCTGGCAAAATTGATACGCGGTGTTCTCCTTCTTTTTCCTTAAGTAAACCTATAATCATTTTTAGCAATTAGAAAATTCGCTTGCGATTATAGTCAAATCCTTACAGATTTCCTTAACGGGCGGTTAAATGTATGTTAAGGTAGTTTAAGCAGTTGTTGCTTAATTAAGACGGTAAAATGAAATTACGTGCTACTAGAGGCCGAAGAACTTCACCTATTAATCTACCAGGAAAGTTCCGAAATTAAGGACCTCTCCTTCTTTCATGTCCAGCAAACCAAGGCGTTCAAAATCCACATTTTCCCAAACTTTGCTTTGAAAATGAACCGTATCTCCTTTAAAAAGAAGGATATAAAGATCAGGTAACTCGTCAAATCCCAAATGATAGTTTTTTATCTCGGTAGGCGAAAAATGAATAACCGCTTCCCCCCTTTCATTCAGTTGAGAATGTCCCAGGTATTCATCATCCTGAAAAATTTCGCGGTCGTATAACCTCACGGTATATCTGTCGCCTGTTAAAGGAGTATCAGTTCCTTTTTTAATGAATCTTACTTTTATGCTCATTTCAGCCTCAGGCTGCCAGTTGCGAAATGTATTTAATAGTCTTTCTTTCATGCTTTACATTTTCATTAAGTGCGAATAAGGTGAATTTTTCCGAAGTAAACACGGAGTTTGGTCAACTACCTCAAAATTCCTTTTCTGCGGCTTCAAAAATATATTTTACCGCCCTGACCAAAACACTGGCAACATAATAAAAAAGAGTGGTGGAAATAAACATCATTCTGTATTCCTCCAAACTCCAAATGCTAATGCCCGAAACAAATTTGGCGCTAAGAAAAAGTACCGCCACCAAAAGTATGTACAGGTAATACGATGGCACGGTATATCGTAAAAAACTTTTATTGGCAATGGAAACCACCGTATTTATCAAAGTAAAAAAAATGATACCGATGAAGGCCGCAAAGTATTCGCGACCACTGCCTGCATGAATGATTTTACAAAAGATCATGCCTAACCATCCCATGGCTAAAGAGACGGCAAACTGTACCCAGTATCCGGCCCGTTTATGAACCAATGTAAAATCAATTTCAGCCATAATAACAAAGGTAAAACAAAACAAGATAATGCTTTGTTGGCGTGAACTAAAATTCAGACGCCATTGCTAATGTTTCTCTTACACCCAGGGTTTTAAGCAGTCTTACGTGTGAAGCAATGGCTGCACTTAAAGTGTCATTGCTTAAATACGGAACCCCATATTCAGCAGCAGTTTTTTGTACTATAGGCGCAATAGCAGGGTAGTGCACATGGCAAACCCTTTGAAAAAGATGATGTTCAACCTGGTAATTCAGACCACCCACATAAAAAGAAAGCAACTTATTTCGCGGAGCAAAGTTTGCCGTTGTTTGCATTTGATGAATGGCCCAATCATTTCTTACAACTCCTTTTGCATCAGGTGCCGGAAAGGCTGCATCTTCCACCACATGTGCCAATTGAAACACGGTAGTTAATACCAATCCCGCAACCACATGCAGTGTCATAAAGCCAATAAGTAATTGCCACCATGCCAGGTGTAAAACAATAGCAGGCAGAACGAGGATGTATAGCACGTAAAGTGATTTAGCGCCAATTAAGCCGACAAAGCGCAGAGCAGTTTCTTTATTACTCATTCTGCGGCTGGGATCTTTTCCTACTTCAATCAACTGAATAAAATCTTTTACAAGCACCCAGAAAAATGTTTGTAAGCCATACAAAATAAACGCGTAAACCACCTGGAAACGATGCAGACCATTACGTTTTACTGCCGGCGTGAACCGCAGATTCATCCGATCGCGAATATCCCAATCGTGTCCATGAATATTGGTAAAAGTGTGATGCTGAATATTATGCTGTACCTTCCAGTTAAAGGAATTGCCCCCCACCAGGTCCAACGAAAACCCCAGAAGCTTATTAAGCCATCTTTGCGATGAATAGGCACCGTGGTTAGCATCATGCATAACCGCCATACCAATTCCCGCCAGGCCAAGGCCCATAACAACAGTACACAACCACATTCCATAAATTGAAACGGCATTGCTAAGAATAAGAGCGTAAGGCATAAAATACAGTGAGAACATAACCAGCGTTTTCAACACCATTCTGTAATCGCCGTGTTTCGATATTTTGTTAACCTCAAAGTAGTTCTCTACCCGCTCTGTAAGTACCTTGTAAAAATCCGTTTTATTCGGACTTGTAAATTTAATTGCAGCCATATAGATATAACGGCCGCAAAGGTAAGGCAAAATGCCCTAAAGCGGTGTTAATAATATGTTATTGCCAAAAAGCTCTATCTTTCTCTACAAATAGCGCCAAAATATTACCCCCCGAATAATTTGCGCTAAAGAGTAATTGGAAATCAGATTTTCCGATTAATTTAACGATATATTTTATATGCAATTATCAAATTAAAACAATAGGTATTATACGTTTACATTTGTGAATTCCCTTAAATTTTATTGAATGAAGAATTTCTCCCTTTCAGTATTTGCTATATGTATGTTGTTTACTGCTGCAGCTCAAGTACCCCAGGCAATTAATTACCAGGCGGTGGCCCGCGATGGTGGTGGCACTCCTTATGCCAACAAGCAGATTTCTGTAAGATTGACCATTGAAATTGGCTTTAACAACAGTACCCCCGAATACCAGGAAACACAAACAGTGGTAACTAACCAGTTTGGGTTATTTACTCTTAAAATCGGGCAAGGCAATGTTACACTAGGCAATTTCCCTTCTATTACCTGGGCATTGGGCAACAAGTATCTTTTGGTTGAATACGATCCCAATGGTGGCTCTAACTATTTGAACATGGGCATCACCGAATTGGTTAGTGTACCTTATGCATTATATGCCGAAAGAGCAGGTGGAACAGCTAATACAGGACCAACGGGGGCCACAGGAGCCGCAGGACCCCAGGGCGCAACTGGAGCAGCGGGACCACGTGGAGCAATAGGAACGACCGGTGCTACAGGGACAAATGGAATTACAGGCGCTACAGGAAACGCAGGTCCAACCGGCGCAACCGGAGTTACAGGAATAACAGGGGCAACAGGCCCCGCAGGTGTTGGCATTGTATCTATTATCGATAATGGTAACGGAACGCTAACTATTAT
>JAQBNQ010000205.1 GCA_028288545.1 Bacteroidota bacterium | reverse complement strand
TCGCAAATTGTCTGAAAATTAAATTCCAGTTTAAAGGCATATGCAGTAAGTGTTTTAGCTACTTTCACGGCGTTTCTATAATCTCCATAAAATCATGAAAAAGGTAATTCTCGCTTCTACCCTTGTGCTCGCTACTGTTTTGCTGTTTGCCCAGGCCGACAAAAAATATAATGTGGAAGTAGTACGGGATAGTTTTGGTGTGCCCCATATTTTCGGAAAGACAGATGCAGATTGCTCCTATGGCCTGGTATACTGCGCCTGCGAGGATGACTTTAATACCGTGCAATGGGGTCTTCTGTTATCTCGCGGAAAGCTGGGTTTAATGATGGGCATTGAAGGCGCTAAAATTGATTATGCAGTGCAATTGCTTGGCGTTCCTGATTTTATTAATGAGCACTACGAAAAAGATCTGAGCCCCGAGTGCAGAAAATTGCTTGAAGCCGGAGCCGCAGCAGGTAACGATTATTGTAAAGCACATCCCGAAAAACTAATCTTTAAAAGCCTGCTTCCTATTCGCCCACAGGATTTTATTGCGGGCTATATGATGAGCATGGCCCTGATGACGGGTGTTGACGGAGCGCTTAAAAGTGTTGTTGGCGAATCAGTGCCTACCCTTGATTACAACAAAAATGCAAGAGGCTCTAACGCACTTGCAATGAATTCAAAAATTACCGCGGATGGAAATGTTTACCTGGATGTGAACGCCCATCAACCCTTAGAAGGCCCCATGAGCTGGTACGAGGCCCACCTGCATAGCGATGAAGGGTTAAACATCATCGGTTCTACTTTTCATGGTGCGGTTTCTATTTTTCATGGGGTAAATGAAAACCTGGGCTGGGCTCATACCACCAACTACTTCGATGCCATTGACATCTACCAACTACAACCGGATCCTAAAAAGAAAAACCATTATTTGGTTGATGGCGTTTCTTATCCCTTAAAGATAAGTACAGCAAAACTTACCGTTAACCTGGCAAAACATCGCGATAAGCACAAATTCATACTTAGCATTGGAAAAAAGAAATGGTGGAGTATGTACGGCGCCACGTACATCAATAAAAAAGGAATGTTTGCCATTCGCCTTGCCTCTAACATGACCATAAAATCTGTTGAAGAATGGTACCGCATGAACAAGGCAAAAAATTATACTGAGTTCCGCAATGCCATTAACCTGCAGGGAATCATTAACCAGAATATTACCTACGCAGACAAAAACGATACAATTTATTGTGTTAGTAACGGTGCCATGCCAATACGGGCCGATGGTTACAATTGGAAAAGTACTGTACCGGGCAATACTATGAAAACCCTATGGACAAAATTTTTGCCACACGACTCTCTGCCTCATGTGTTGAATCCAAAATGCGGATACGTTTTCAATACCAACAACACCTCCTATAGCATGACCAGCGAGGATGAAAACCCTTTACCTTTAGCGATGCAGAAAAACGTGGGATTTGAAATGAACCAGACAAATCGCAGCCTGCGTTTTTATGAAATGATGAAGGATTACAAGAACAGGAAAGTTGACTGGAGCGATTTTTTAAGGATCAAATACGATATCCATTATCCACAGCATGTTGTGGCACCTTTCAAAAAATTTGAAATGGAAGACCTTTTCAGTATGAAGGAAAGTGAATACCCGGAAGTGGCCGATGCCTTACACATCATTAAAAACTGGTCGGTAAAACGCGAAGGCAGCGTTGCCGACACCAATGCTACTATACTTTACAAGTTCCTTTACAATTCGTACTTTAACATTAACGATAGCATGGATAATCTTTTTGCACACGACACTAAGGCCAAGCTGGCCTATTTTGTGGTTGGCTTAAAAAAGGTAAAGGCAGAAATGCTTCAGAACTTTGGTTCATTGAACGTCCCTCTGGGTATCTATCAACGCCACCAAAGAGGAGATGTGGATTTACCGACAAATGGCGGCCCCGATATGTGGGATGCGAAATATGGCAGTGCCTATGGTAAAGGCAAGATAAGGGTAAATGCAGGCGACTCCTACGTTTTGCTTGCGAAGTTTACAAAAAGCGGCCCCATTATACGAAGCATAGCCTCCTTTGGCAGCAGCAACACTCCGGGCAGCAAACACTTCACCGATCAAATGGATATGTATGTGCATGAGCAAACCAAGGAAGAAAGCCTCAGTAAAGAATGGGCATATAAACATGCAGAACGTATTTATAACCCCGGTACAGCGCTGAGTCCTAAATAAACCGCTGTTTTTTGTTTTGCACTAAATTTCAATTAGGTTTGGCGCAATTAGAACCGCGGATGCAGAAACCTCTACTTGTAATTGTTTTTATTGCCCTTAGCTTATCGTTGTTTTCGCAAGGCACCTATATACCCCTGGGTTCCGACGCTTATGATTACCTGAACCGCTTTGATGTTAAATACAGCAAGATCATTCCAATTGAACACACCGCCGATAAACCAATTTTGCGGAGCGATGCAGCTAAAATTGCCGAAACCCTGCTTCTAAGCAATCTTAAATTCACCAAAGTTCAGAGATTTCAATTGCAGTACCTTGTAGATGAGAACGCCGAATGGCTGGATAGTTTACACAGCAAAACCAAAAGACCACTCTGGAAGCAATTATATAAAGAACCTGCTAGTTTTCTTTCCGTAAGTTCTAAAAAGAAAGGATTGTTTGACCTGCGTTTTAATCCTATGCTTGCAGCCAATGTTGGCGGCGAATCTGGCGGCGGTGGTCGTTTTATTTTCTCCCGTTCTGTTGGACTTGAAGTTCGCGGAAATATTAAACAGGTATTTAGCTTTTACTTTAATGCTACTGGCAACTCAGAGCGTCCGCCTGAGTATGTTACGGATAAAGCCCTTATTGGCGCATATCGCTATGTACCAGGCCAGGCTTATTGGAAAGATTACTCCTCCAGCATTTTTAAGTTTAAAGATGGTATAGATTATTTCGACGCCAGAGGGTATGTAAACGTCAATATTCTCAAATACATGAACCTTACATTCGGGCGCGATAAAAATTTTATTGGCGATGGAATCAGGTCACTGTTCCTATCCGATTATTCAGCACCTTATTTGTTTTTGAAATTCCGGTTGAAGATTTGGCGCTTCGATTACGAGAACATTTTCGCACAATTAAACTCGCAATACGTGCGTGGAACCGATCAATTACTACCTAAAAAGTATATGGCAACCCACCATTTAAGTATGCAGGTTACCCACTGGCTTAACCTGGGCTTATTTGAATCGGTAGTAATGAACCGGAGCGACCATTTTGAGTTTCAATATCTCAACCCCATTATCTTCTATCGTGCTGTTGAACACAGCCTGGGCAGTCCCGACAATGTTTTGATTGGAGGCGACTTTAAAGCAAACATTGCAAGCCGGGCTTCTCTTTACGGGCAAATTCTTTTTGACGAGTTTAATGTAAAGAATTTCTTTAGCCGCAATGGCTGGTGGGCCAATAAATGGGCTTTGCAAATGGGCTTTAAATACATTGATATAGCACCAAATCTTGATGGCCAAATAGAGTTTAACATGGCCAGGCCATTTACATACACTCACCCGGCTGATATAAACTATACCAATTACAACCAACCACTGGCACACCCGTTGGGAGCAAATTTTTACGAGATCATTCTAAACCTGCGTTACCAGCCAATACCTAAGCTTACGTTTAACGCCCGTTATTTTGTTGCCCGCGTAGGCGACGACACTTTAATAAATGGCACCCTCCAAAACTATGGTGGTAATATTTTTACAAGCTCCGACACCCGTGTAGCCGATTTGGGTAACCGCTTAGGCCAGGGAGCAAAAGGGACCATCAACTATTTTGAAGTAACCGCCAGCTACCAGATTTGGCATAACATAAATTTTGACGCCGGTATTTTATATCGCAGCAAAAGCACAGTTAAATCTCCTAACAACCTTACGCCATATGGAGACACGTTTATGTTTACCATTGGGGCGCGAATGAATCTTGCATATAACAGCAAGCGTTACCAGTTCTAGGTTCAGTATATCACCTTCATCAATAAAAAACCCGAAGTCTTTTTGAGAACTCCGGGTCTTAAAGAATAGTTACAAACTATCCCTACTCGTTTATCGGGGGGACTTTATTGCAGAGAACAACTGGTTGATGTTCCAAGTGTAGTATTGGTATAACTCATCGACTTGCACTTGCTGCGGGCATCAATCAATGTTTCGTTATTAATGGTTTGGCTGTTCTGATTACCGCTCTGATCGGTGCAAATGCATGACCAGTCCTTTTTACAAGAAGATAATCCGGTAGATAAAACGACAACAAGCCCAAGGGCTAAAAATATTTTTTTCATGCTTTGATTTATTTATTGTTTGGTGAGTATTTAAATAAGAATTAGAATGATCGGTTAAACAGGATTTCTTCCGCTAATAACACGTAGTATTACTGCAATGATTGCAATAACAAGTAATATGTGTATTATTCCTCCTGCCTGGTAACCGATGAAACCAATTGCCCATGCTATTACCAGGATTACCGCAACGATGTAAAGTAGATTTCCCATAATTTAATTTTTATTTGTTTGAAAATATTTGACCACACAAAGATGGGTCCACTCCTTGCATAACCGTTGCACAATTACCGCTAAGATTTACATCATTCACAGGTACAAGATCACTTGCCTTTGATCTCAGGCACAATACCTCCATTGCGGTCGCGGGCTTTTTTAAATCGTACTCTTGGCGCTTCCTGATCTAAATCATTCATCTCCTCGGTGGCCTTCTGCAGGTCTTTGGGTAACTCTCCTTTGTAATCAATTTTGTAATAAGAGAAACCATCATAAGGAACGCTGGATTTTGAAGTGGCGACTTTTACCTGCTTCTCTGCCCCGGTACTTTTAAAGAAAGCCATAAATGCACCTTGCCTGTCTTTAAGCAGTTGCTCATACTTTGCATTTACCGTTCCGCTGCCTATAAAAGCAATGCATTTTTCCTGGATGGTAAACATGTTGGTGTCACCAATAAATTTATTCATATACTTTACAAACAGAGAATCCTTCACCGACATCTTTTCAATTGCCAATGAATCATCTTCAGTGATTTGCAAATTTTTACCACCATGTTTCAATTGGAAATACTTTTTTTTGGCTTCAAAAAACAATACATATTCTTTTTCCTTTTCCGTGTATTCCAATGGCGAAACAGTTACAGAGGTTTGCGGATTATCGCCTAAAAACTTAGCCATTTTTTCGGCAAATTTTTCTTGCTTAGGCAATAACTCTGTACTGTGCGTTTGCCATTTTATGGTTAATAGTTTTTCAACCTGATTTTCAACGTGCTTTTCATGTATCAGGTAAGGAGTAGCTGGCGGTTTTACAAATAAATTACTCAGCACACTTAATATAACATCCTTAAAATGAAATTTTGGATTTCTCAGGTCACCGCTTATTGGTATATCATAGTCAATGGCATCGCCCGGTCCACGTACCACCGACATCATAAGTGGCACAGGTAACCACTTGGTATCCTTCTTTCTCAAGCGCTTTGCAACCCTGGGGTCAATTATTAAAATATGATTGTCGCTTTTAATTACGCTGTCATCAACACTCAGGTATCCGTTAAATTCAAAGGTGCCTCTGTCCAAAGGAAATGAGGTGTATGAAATAACATATGGATTAAACATTGCCAACGGTATCTTCTGGATACTGTACTCCAGGTCAAAATATCCGAAATCGTTAGGATCCAGGCTTAGTTTAACCGAAACATTTCCATAAGGTTTTAAGGCCGTTTTAAGATTGACCACCATGCGCTGCTTGTTCTTGTCAATTGAATCTGTATACAGATTTAAAGGATTGCCACTAACACCAAATTTCTCTCTAAGAGAAAAATCATTGAACTTCATATCCGCCGAGTAGATGGCAATTTTATCGGCCTTATAATAACTCTGCACCAGGTTTTTGGACAGGTCGCGAATGTACTTAGCCAATTCAATGATCAGGTTAAACTTACTTGAATCCGCATAAGCTGCCTTTACATTTCCACCGCCTTTACCAAATTCCCGCTGAACATTATCGAGATAATCATAGCGTTCAAATTTAAAGTAAGGTTCGTTCAGCATTATCGAGTCAAAAATATACTTGTAACCAAGCGGGTTAATCTCCTTCATATCTATGGCTAACTTTTTAAAAGAAGCATAGTCATCTCCGGCCTTTTTGCCAAAATGGAAATCGTTTACAGCAACAAGACCCGCAACTGAAACAGCAATCTTATTTCCAAGATTTCCTGTGGCCTTAATATCGGCATCAAGATTGGCACTTATGGCACCATA
>JAQBNQ010000159.1 GCA_028288545.1 Bacteroidota bacterium | reverse complement strand
GGACTTAGAAGAAGTATAAGGGTTGAAGAGCATTGCCTGGCCTTTCCGGCAACTATCATTTTTATATGCGCTATCGCCTTATTTAGCGGCAGTTGGAAAAATAAAGCCTGGTTTATCCCCCTGGGTATATTCTGCATCATATTGATAAACCTGATCCGGCTGTTATTCGTGTGCTACGTGTTTGAAAATTTCTCGGCAAGGTTTTACCAGATCAATCATTCGGTTGTTTATGTAATTGTGGTATATGCCTTTATATTTTTAATGATAGTTTGGTGGATGAACAAATACAGCAAACCTAAAAAAATAGCAACTCCATAGTTTACAATGGCTAACCTGCGCGATATATTTTTCCGTTTTCGTACCCTCAATAAAAACAATAAGGAGTACGTGTACTTTACCAAAACGGTTGGCGATAGCTATATAAACCAGGCAAGGCGGGTACTTACTTCTACCATTACTTTTATTGTTGCATTTATTTTAAGCAATGTTTTTTTGCAGTCGCTTATCATCATCTTTTCAAAATCATTTAAGTACAAATTAAAGATCACCTATAGCCACATCGAGGTTTTGCCGCACGATATACATTTCTGGAGTTTGGCCCGGGTAATTGTTATCTATTTTATACCCACCATGTTTTGCCTTGTGTTGGGCTTAATGATATTTAACCTGCTGGTATCAAACACCAATACGGTTAACCGGGGGCGCCTTTTCTTTTTTTGGTTTGGAATGTGTTTAATAAACATTTTCCTGTCGCACCTGCTTTTTGCACCTTTTGGTATTGGCGCAAGATCTGTTGCTTATTACCAGGCCTTTGCCATTGTGGGTAGTTGGGTGGGTTTTAACCCTGCTGCCATGGGTGTATTTGCTATTGGAGCTATTTTTATAGGCATTTTATGGGGCGTTGTAACCAGCAAAGAAGTACTGCGCTTTAGTTTTTCGAGCAAATATGCAGCTACCCTAAGCGGTAAAAATTCCATCATTTTTCAAATTGCGTTTCTCCCGGTTATCCTTGGTTTTATTCCATGTATGTTATTATGCAATATTACCTATATACCGGCTATGGCATTTGCCTTTTTAAGCATGATACTGGTGGCCTTTGGAATGTTTGTGCGTAACACCAATGACTGGTCAATAGTAAGATGTAATAAGAATGATGTGCTCAACCTTATACCGGTTACCGAAATTGTGGTTTTACTGTTTTTATGGATAACTGTTTACCAGTTTTTCAGATAGATTTTATTCCTGGCTCCACGTTTTTGTTTCGCTCTGTTTCACCCGTTTTGCTTAAAACAACTGAAACACTTTGAAACACGCACTTTCTACTGATGCACCTAAAACACTTTGAAGCAATTGCAGCAGATCTGTGTTGAGCCTAGCTGTTCCATTGATAGGTTAGTTATGCTAACTGATGGAGATTGAACCGCTACTATAGCCGGGCCTATGCCCCAAAATTTGTAATGCGATAATTAGAAATATTTGCATTAACTAATTATTTTAGCATTGCCAAAATAATTAGCCTTATGAAGACCATTGTGCATTTTGACCTTGACACATTTTTTGTATCAGTAGAACGATTATTAAACAGTGCTTTAAAAAACAAACCCGTGTTAGTTGGAGGAATAACAGACCGCGGTGTTGTGGCATCTTGCAGTTACGAAACAAGAGCGTATGGTATTCATTCGGGTATGGCTATGAAAATTGCCCGCAGACTTTGCCCTGAGGCGATTGTTGTTAAGGGAGATTCCGGCAAATACAGTTATTACTCGCACATGATTACTGATATTATCCGGCAAAGCGCCCCCATCGTCGAAAAGGCTTCTGTAGATGAATTTTATCTCGATATGACGGGTATGGACAAGATATTCGGCATAGAAAAGTATTCAAGTGAATTGCGTGGAAGAATCATAAAGGAAACAGGGCTGTATGTGTCTATGGGTATGGCTATTAACAAAACGGTTTCAAAAGTTGCTACAGGGGAATCAAAACCCAGTGGTAAAATGTTAGTGGATGTTGGCAGGGAGAAAGATTTTCTTGCTCCACTTTCAGTTCGCAAATTGCCAATGGTAGGAAATGAAACCTTTCAGATATTAAACGAGTTGGGAATCAAAACCATTTCTACACTACAGGTAATGTCACAGCAGGCTATGGAAAATGTGCTTGGCAAAAATGGCCAAACATTGTGGTTGCGTTCGCAGGGCATAGATAATACACCAATAAAACCCTATTACGAGCGTGAATCACTTTCGCTGGAAAGGACCTTCGATCGCGATACGATTGATGTACTAAAGTTGAAAAACATATTGATGGCCATGGCTGAAGGACTGGCCTTTCAATTGCGTATGGGTAATAAATTAACTGCTTGTATTACTGTAAAGGTGCGCTATTCAGATATGCAGACATACACGCGACAGGAAAAAATACCCTACACCAGTTGTGATCATTTGATTGTTGAAAAGGTGCTGGCCATATTTGAAAACCTGTTTGCCCGAAGACAGTTGATAAGAACAATAGGTGTAAAATGCAGCCATTTGGTAGGAGGGGGGCACCAGATAAATTTATTGGAAGACTCGGTAGAGTTAATACAACTGTACCAGCAAATGGATTACTTACGCAAAAAATATAAGGACAGCCGCCTGGTAACCCGTGCAGCCATTATGGACCAGCGTAACCTGGATGTGTGGGATCCGTGGACCGGTGAACCGCCAACCCCACCTGCACATCGCCATGCATAGTTTTGTTTTGCAATTATAGAGCAACTACAGGTTTGATTTAACTGGATCGGATATAAAAAACAATATAGACCCCGAGCCATTACAACCGGTTGAGTTATTATGTTAGTCCTTTATATGGATGTAAAAGGGGCCTTCTGTTAATTCATCGGCGCGTTCGTTGGCGCAGAAGTATTTCATAGAAAGTTTTATAACGCTTTTTCCTTTTAATCCTGTTATTGCCTCCACTACCTCGCTGCTAAGCCGGTTATTTTTAACGGTAAGGGTTTTTATGGAATCGTTGTTGTTGAAAACCATTGTGTACGAAAAAATGGCATAGCGCTTACTGGGGAAGGTAGGATTTTCAATGCTTAGAGTATTACTTTCGGGTCGCAGTAAAACGCCTTTTGGAATGGTGTTATGCGATGAAAGTGGCCGGTTAGGATTCCACCAGTAAACCGACATTAAGGGTTTGTCCATCATTCTTAAGGCCTTTATTTTATCCGGGTCGGGGATAACCACAAAGTTTTTAGCGGTTATTTCTTTTGGTTCTGCATTAACCTGAACAATTGCTTTTAGAAATACTTTTTTGCGGGGTTTAAAATATGCTGTTGTCTGCAGCGTAAGAGTAGAATCTTTTAAGGTTGCTTTGCCGCCGGCAAAATAGAAGCGCACGATATTTTTTAATGGCATTCCCCTAACCGTAAACTGGTATTCTTTATCGCTTAACAGGGTATCTATGTTAGGCTCAAGGGTTATTTTAGTTGAGGGTGACACAGTAAAAACAACTTCCTGCTGTGCATGGCCCAGGTAACTTGCAAAAACTAAAATCAAGAGTAAACTGTATTTCATGCAGGGTTGAGGTTGCAATTATAAAACTGTTTTGATGCGGATTTTATTTTGTTTTTGCCGGAACCATTTTTGAAGGATCAAATTTGCTTCCCTTGCTTAAGTACAATGCATAAAAGCAAAATAGTAACAGGCTTCATTTAGTTTGATTTTACCGGAGAAACAGCTTACAGGCTATTCAACAGAATAATAATAGAATTGTATATTTATAGATCAATAACCTGCCAAAATGAAAATAAAGTGCATGTTTTTACCTGGCGCTGTTTTTTTGATAATGGCCTTAAACTCGTGTGAGTACCGCTTGAAATATGCTTTTGTATTGAAGAACAATACCTACGGTCCGCTTCACGTAGTGTTCCCCGGGTATAGCGATTCAGTATATGATGTAGCAAAAGGCCAAAGCAGGCAAATAAGAGATGAAGAACATACCCGCGGGGCTATACAGGACAACAGACCCAATTACTGGAAAGAAACTGTTAACCCTTTTTTAAAAATAGAGCCTTGTGTTTTTAGCACTTTACGTGTGTATAAAAACGGCAATGTCAGATGCACTAAAGATTTTACAAAAAACGAAGCATGGCAGGAAACATGGCTATATAACGATTCGGGAGTTTATACTTTGAATATTGGAGAAAAAGATTTTGGCCAGTGATCAGGTTTCCTGCTAATTCGTACTCAAATTTCCCGTTAACCGGCCTGTAAGTGATGCAAATCCACCAACCAATCCGCCAACAGTACCGGTAGCAATTATCAGCAAATAAACGTGGCCATGAAATGGAAGTAGCTCTGACACTTTTTTAGCCAACAGATCATGGTTGCCGTGAGAAATACCTGCAGCATAAAGCGTCCACAATAAAAAGATGCCAAGGAACCCTGAAAGGAATGAAAGGTACGATTTCAGTTCTATCAGGTACCCGATTGCAAAGGCAACCAATGCAATAACCCACCAATGCCCGAACATTTGAAAAATAGCTGCGGCAACCGCAATAAATATGACAGATAGAAAAAAGTTTTTCATGTTATTGACCGGTAGGTTTATAGGTTGTTACAAATAATTTCTTTGCGCCAAGATCTTCGCCATGCTTTATAAAATTAGCCTCGAAGTATTCGCCTTTGGCCCATGTTTTAACCATGTTATCATAATACGCACTTCCGGGATTACCGGATTCGCCACCGGGATAAACAACGTAGGCCTTCATGGCCCCTTCATCAACAATCATTCTCCACGAAGGACCATTAGTGGTGTTAGTAGCATTGATGATGCCCAAATTGCCACCGTTATAAATATGCATTGAACTAAAGGGTTCAATTTTGGCAAGGTGCATTACCCGTGTGTCTTTATAGGTACCCCAATCGTGCGGTTTCATATCGCCTTTGGTATAGGTTTCGTCAACTTCATAAGGCTCGGCCACTTCAGTAAATTCCTTTTTCTTCAATATTTCTTCAATCTTCTTAAATGCCTGCAACACGATGTCGGCACGGGTTTCCTTTTGGGGAGTAGAAACGTTATCATAGAATTGCGAAGTACTGTCGTTTTTTAAAAAACCAACGGTAACGTAAAAGCTGGGTTGCTTCATTGGTACCTTTGCATCCAGCATTTCATCCCATAGTAATTTGCGCAATTCGTTCCACCATATTTCGTAATAAATGGGTGCCACCTGGTTTGGGCTGCAATAAAAATCCCAGACCGAAAGACTGCTCACAATTTTCTTTTGCTCTGTATTCAAAGCCGTTTGATCAAGCAGAGATAGCAGAACAGGTAAACCCTCCGCAGCGTTCAGGTTAAAATTATCTGTTTGCATTTTCTTCATAAAATCCACGTCTATATCTTTTCCTTCTGCCAGCAATTTGTTGATGCGCCTGTTGCGGTAATTTTCATAAACTCCAAGTCCCGGGTAGTAGTATGGATAAGTACTATCAGTGGGGTGTTGGTTAGCACTGCTTACAAAACCGCGTTCAGGATTTTTAACGGTGGGATTGTTTTCTGCCGGGATGAAGGAGGTCCAATCATCCTTTGCGGTAGAACCATCACTGATATATTTACCTTGCTCTGTACCTTTATTGCGAATAGGAAATCTTCCCTGCTCTTTAATAGCTATATCACCACTGCGCGAAGCGAAAACAAAGTTTTGCGCAGGACAGGTATAGGTTGACAAAGCTTTTATATAATCGTCGTAATTTTTGCCACGATTCAAATTATAGAATGTTTTAAACTCGTTGGATGGAAGATGAGCGGTCCACGACATGGCTAAATTTTTCTTGCTATCGGCCGTACCAAAATTCTGGTCAAACACTACCGGGCCATATTTGGTGTAGATAACGGTATCAAGCACATCTGCCTTTCCACGCACTTTATATCGCTCAACTTTCTTCTCGGCCTTAAGCCATTGTCCGTTGTACTCGTATTCGTTACGGCTATCGTCTTTAAATTTGATCTTGTACCAATCTCTAACATCCCGTCCACCATTAGTTACTCCCCACGAGATAGAATCATTAAATCCTATGATTACTGCTGGTGAGCCAGGCAGGGTTGCGCCATAAACATTAATGTTCGGCGAAACCAAATGCATTTCATACCAAATGGAAGGAAGGGAAAGCCCAAGGTGAGGGTCATTACATAAAATGGGCTTACCGCTTTTTGTTTTTGTTCCGCTAACTGCCCAATTGTTTGAACCGGTAATTTCATCCGGCTTTTGAATTGCATTGGCAAACAGTTCGGACTTTGAATTATGTAAAGACAATTTACCGGTATCCATATCGGCTATTACATTTCCATTTATATCAACACTTGAGGTTCCGCTGGTGTTCCAATTTGTGCCTTTGGGTATTATAGGGTCTTCATCGGCAATAAAATCGGGATAAAGTTTGCCGAATTCGTCTTTGCCATATTTTGCTACAAAGTTGGCATTCTCAATATCATACTCAAAAACCGAAAGCATATTGGCCATATTCTTTAAAAGCAAGGCAACTTTTATAGGTGTCCAGGGTTCCGGTTTATAATCAAGTAACTTGTATTCTATAGGATAGTCTTTGGGTTTAAGGGTCTTTATATAAGCATTCACTCCATTGCAGTAAGCATCGATTAATTTCTTGCTTTCGGGGTCTTTGGCAATATATTCTTCAGCGGCATTGGCGCCATAGCCCATGCCAATTCTGCGTTGCATTCTGTCAATATCAAGCGCTTTCTCTCCAACTATTTCACTGACCCTTCCTGCTGCATTGTGCGTTTGAATTTCCATTTGCCATAAACGGAATTTGGCTGTTATGTAGCCTTGCATATAATATAGGTCTTCATCGTTTTTTGTAAAAACATGAGGTACCAGGCGCTCATCAAAATATACCTTTACTTCATCTTTTAATCCAGGCAATTTATAATCCTCGTCTTTAAAGCCATTTATTTTCTCAGCGTTTTGCCAGAATCCTCTAAAGGGATCAAGAAACTTTGCAAAGGGCGGAGCAACACCAATTTTAGAATTAAGAGCAAGTACCAGGCTAACTGTAATAAGCAAGGAGAGAAGAAATTTTATATATTTCACTGAAATTTATTTAGAGTGGGCTAATTTATAAAAAATCAATCAGCCATTGACGAATTTGATTATTAAGATGGGGTTGAATGTAGGAATTACCAAGGGGCAAACTGCATTTGGCATGAGATAG
>JAQBNQ010000147.1 GCA_028288545.1 Bacteroidota bacterium | reverse complement strand
AGTTTGTTATTGCCTATGGTGGCACACTATACCAGCACCAAAGAATTGATATCTTTTTTGCAGGAGTCAGAAAATTTTTGGCCAAAAGCAATTCCCCCGGCGATGTGGAAATTGTTTTTTACGGTATAAGTGCCCATCCGGAAATGATGAATGCGATTAAAAAAGAGGCAAAAGAACTAAACAACTTAATTAAGTTTACTTCCAAATATTCGTACCAGGAAGTATTAAAAAAATTTCGCGAAAGCCATGTTTTGCTTTTGTTGACCTCGGAAGGTGCCGACTGGCTAAATGCCAAGGTGTTTGATTATTTGGCGGTAAAACGCCCGATATTGCTTGTACAGAACGACCACGGGGTTATGCAGAATTTATTGGCAACCGCGCAAGGAGGTTTTTCTGCCGATACGGATGAGGATGTATGCCATTTTCTATTGGGTGAATATGCGCGGTTCAAAAAAGGGGATTTGAATGAAACACCGTCAGAAAATATTGACTCCTTTTCGAGGGAAAAGCAGGCGGAAGTTTTGTTTAAGGTATTGACTAGTGAATTAAAAAACATAGTATGAAAAATTTCGCACTAATAGGTGCCGCCGGTTATATAGCGCCACGGCATTTAAAAGCCATAAAAGATACCGGCAATAACCTGCTTGCCGCCTATGACCCCTTTGATAGCGTAGGAATGATGGATAGCTATTTTCCGGATGCGGCTTTCTTTGTAGAATTTGAACGTTTTGAGCGCCATATCGACAAGCACCAGCGCAAGGGAACGCCATTCAATTATGTTTCGGTTTGTTCGCCTAATTACCTGCACGACTCTCACATCCGCTTTGGCTTAAGAATTGGCGCTGATGTTATTTGCGAAAAACCTTTGGTCCTCAATCCCTGGAATGCCGAGGCCTTGATGGAACTGGAAAAAGAAACCGGCAAAAAAATAAATAACATACTTCAATTGCGTCTTCACCCTAATGTTATCAAGCTAAAGGAGAAGATCGATAATGGCCCAAAAGATAAAATTTACGACTTCGACCTTACCTATATCACATCGCGTGGCAATTGGTACTACACCAGTTGGAAAGGAGATGCTTCTAAGTCCGGAGGAATTGCAACTAACATTGGCATTCACTTTTTTGATATGCTTACCTGGTTGTTTGGGGATGTAAAAAGCAATGTAGTGCATTTGCACACACATGATCGTGCTGCCGGTTATCTGGAATTTGCCAAAGCCCGGGTAAGATGGTTTTTAAGTATTAATGCAGATACACTGCCGGAAGCGGCCATTAAAAAAGGAATGCGGACTTATCGCTCCATGACTTTAGAGGGCGAGGAAATTGAGTTTAGCGATGGCTTTACCGACCTGCACAACCGCAGCTACGAAGAGGTGTTTAAAGGAAAAGGGTTTAGCGTTGCCGATTCTTTGCCCAGCATTCAAATTGCCCACGACATCCGCCACCAACAAGCGGTAGGTTTAGTTGGAGAGTATCACCCCTTTGCCAAACAGACCCTGAGCAATCATCCTTTTGGGAAAGAATAGGAGTCCGGACAAAGTAGTGTTCAAACCATAGCGAGCAGTGCCGCTCAAATTTTTTTAAAATCTGTTATGCACCTTAACCCATTTTTCAGGTAGAAAATAAGAATAGTCAACTTCCGTGGTGTTAAGCCATATCTCCGGCGCTATTACAATTTTTTCGGGATGATTAGCAAGCCAGGCGGCCCACCAGCTAAAGGTACTGTTCGGTATTATATGGTGACGGCAATTTTGCATCAACCTGAAATCCTCATAAAAATCGGGATAGTTGTGCGTTACGTAATAATGCTCCTGCGAAATCTTAAAGTTTTGCTTTACCCAATCGTTATCGTCTGAAAATATATAGTACACGGCGTTGCTTACCCGTTCATTCATAACATTCAGGGCATCTCTGTAGTAATCAAGATCACAAACATCGTGCATTGGGTTACTTACAAAATCTCCTCTTCTGATACTGATACAAATGGAATTCTGCTCTTTTGCTTTTACAATAAAATCCAGGTTGGCTTTGTTTGGAGAGGCTTTTAACTGAAAATCTGTGCGTATTTGAGTTTCAAAATCCTTGAAAAATATTTCGCTTGTAAAATAGCCATCAACGTAGGTATTGGAGTCTATCAGCAACAGGTTTTTATCCAGCCGTGAAAGATCTTCTTTTAAATAAGGCTGCTTATAGTATGGCAGATTACCCTTTGTCCGCTGAAAAATGAAATTGGCGAGCCGGTTTTTCTTAATGCCATTTTTGACATTGTAAATATCTTCTTCCGTGGCAATGTGTTCAACAATGTTGAATTTATCCAGCCCATATTGCCGGTGATCGGAATAGAATTTGAAATAGGTAGTATCCAGTTTGAAAGGCACGTTGTGACGCAAAGACAGCGCACGTACAAAAGCATATTGAAAAAGCTGATTGCCTAAACCCTGAAATATTCTTGCAATTACCATGGTGGCAGGGCGGGTTAATTTTTAGGAACCGACCAATCTAATTTCGGCCGTATTAAAACCATCGACAGGTCTCCAAACCACTTTTCGTCAGTTTCGCGTTCGTCAATCACGTCAAAGGTCATAGCATCTTCAAGGTAAAACAAGGGTTTGGTGCGCTCCTGCGCTATCATTATCGAAACCTTATAAATACCGCTGTTCAGAAAATTAGCGGGCAGGTTGATGTGCGATACCAACTTTCCGCTTTTGAACATAAATGAAGGAGAAAGGGAATTGAAAATAATTTGTCCCTGTATGTTAGACAGGTTTAAGCTGTAACCGATATTATATTCTTCCGGAAAATCAACTTCAAAGGCAAATTCAATAGCGAACGATGAACTGATCTTTATTAAATCGCTGTCGGAATTCTGCAGCAGTATCCTGGAGGATTTGATTTTTACCATTTCGGTATCGGCCTCACAACCGTGGTGCCACTCGTTTTCCATCGTACTGCTTACTTCGTTTAACAGGTATTGGTCTACAACGGCGCGGGCCTGACCTATTAGTTCAACTTTTCCATCTTTTAAAAACACGCAACTGGTACACAAACTTTGAATGGCAACCATGTTGTGGCTAACGAACAAAACGGTTCGGCCATCTTTGGCGGAAACATCCTTCATTTTGCCCAAACACTTTTTCTGAAAATCGGCATCGCCAACGGCAAGTACTTCGTCAACAATTAAAATTTCAGGCTCAAGGTGGGCTGCTACTGCAAAAGCCAATCTAACATACATACCGCTGCTATACCGTTTTACAGGCGTGTCAATAAACTTCGACACTCCGCTGAACTCCACAATTTCATCAAACTTACTTGCCACTTCGGCCCGGCTCATGCCAAGGATAGCTGCATTCAAAAAAATATTCTCGCGGCCCGATAATTCAGGATGGAAACCGGTTCCTACTTCCAGCAAACTGGCAACACGACCTTTTAATTTAACCCTGCCGCTGGTAGGTGCTGTAATACGCGAAAGTATTTTTAGTAAAGTGCTTTTACCGGCACCGTTTTTACCTATTATGCCAAGCACTTCACCCTCCCTAACATCAAAACTTACATCGCGCAATGCAA
>JAQBNQ010000146.1 GCA_028288545.1 Bacteroidota bacterium | reverse complement strand
TATTTGAGGTCGGTTTGTGGCTATTTAGTCTTACATTTTTTAAATTCAATTCTATTAATCCATCCTTTTTTAAACTACCAGTTAAGGAAATCAGCTATGGATTTTTGAATATTGTGCACATTTCCATTTGAAACACCTTTTTTCTTGGTGATGTAATTCATGTGTTCCTTGAATAGGTAATGTTTTAGCTCCGAGCCATAGTCTTCAGTAAATGATTCAAATGTTAAAGGGGTTTGGGACTAAGCTGAAAATGATTTTAGTATTTGCAGGTTGTTAGGAATACGGATAGATGTATTTGACGATTTCTCGCGTAAGCAATGTTTGTAGTATTTATCCCAAGCTTCTAAAAAGAAAGATTCCTTTTCACCATTTGCGTCATCAGCCTCAACTCGCTCTTGTCTTGCTAATAACTCGTCTAATTGTGAGTCGGACTCGCCTTTTGAAAATTTTCGAAGGAGGGAAATAGCCTCGTCATATTTTTCAGGTTGTATTTTATAGTTAATGGGTATTCTGAATTCCCTACCATTTGGATATGCTACCGTTGTTGTTTGAACTCCATAGTTGTCATCATATTTTTTTAATATGGAGTCATAAGCTTCCTCTTCCGCGCTATACAATTCTTTAAATGCTGTTACTTTAGGTAATCCAATTGCGGAACGGTCATACTGAAGTCGTGAAACTTCGTTATTTATTAATTCGATTTTTGATTTAGCTTTAGCAATAATCTGATTGTAGTTTTTATGCTCACTATGTTGCTTTAATACTGTTTGGGTTTCCTGGTCAAAATCTTCAGCCTTCAGCGTAAACCCCAAAGGAATCCTGGCTACCTCTTTTCCTTCAGAGATTTGTATTACAACTGGGCATAAACCGTGAGCATTCTTCTTATCCTTACGTAGAACAATTTTTGCATTCATTCATATCAATTTGAATGGCAAAGCTAAGCATTTAAGGAAGGTGGGGCAAGGAAATTTAATAAAGTGGGGCAAGGAATCAGATTTCGAGAATTTTATAAACACTTGAAAATCAATCTATAGTGAAGCTATAAAAATATTGGTTCGAATCCCACCAGCTCCACTAATAAAAAAGCAAGGCTTAAAAAGAATGTTCGCAGTGAAGAAAAAATGAAACGCTTGTCCGACCCAGCTTTGGGGGCGGGCGACTGGTTTTAATTTTTTCGTAACGAAGAATATTCGCACAATGGTGCAGCCTTGCTTTTTTAATTTGTAAGACTCCCCAACAGGGATCAGCGCCAGCTAATCTCACCAGCCCCACAAATGAAAAAACAAGGCTAAAAAGAATGCTCGAAATGAAAAAAATGAAGGCCATTCTGCGCGATTAGCGCGCCTTGTTTTTTATTTGTATTACGCCCCAACAGATATCCACATAGTTAATCCCACCACACAAAAAAACAAAGGCGCGGCAAGAAACCCTGCCGGGCCTTTTTAAACAACATCAAACCACTATCTCTTTTTAATATAACCAAACAAGCCATGCTCCTCATCGCCGGGGCCTGCGGTAAAAAACAATTGGTTCTGATCGCCCGCGGGTAAATTGTTAACCGGAAACTGAAGCGCCCATAAGCCTTCGATAGTAATGGCCGAGCCGTTATCCATCAACTGCGATTTATATACGCCATTGGCATCGTACACATTTATCCGGCCATCACCAAAGTTTCCAACCAGTATCATGCCATCGCCCAGGCCAAAACCGGAAGGTGCCGCAGCTAATCCCCACGGAGAATTTAAGGTACCCTGCGATGCAAAACGTTTCACAAATGAACCGTCGGCGTTAAAAATATTCACAAATCCATTGCCAATACCACTCTGGTCATCTTCATTATCGGGGCCCTTATGCATTGCATAGCTCACGTACAATTTTCCATCAATGTTGGAAATATTGAAGGGACCGTAATTGGAGGGTATCTGATTAGTGGTTGATGGGTCGGTAAATGGTTTGCTACTAACATAGTTGAAACCGGCATCGAACACATCAACTCTGCTATTTTTAAAATCTGTAGCGTATAAAAAATTAGCGCCGCCATCGGTGGCAATGGCTAATCCCTTATACACGGCACCTATGCCCGAACGATCTGCCGCAATGCTCGTACTTGTTCCACTCGTCCAGCTACTTATAATTCCATCCTCACCGGCAAAAATAAATTTACTGCCGTTAAAGCCTGTTGTATTGTTATAAACAATGCCCGTAGGGGCCCCGTTGGGCTTAAGGGAAACAGGGGCTAACACTTGTACACCGTTTCTATCATAAATAGTTGAAACAACACCATGATTCGAAGCAATCCAAAAACTGCCGGTACCGCCAATGGCTATACCCCAGGCATTTTTCAAATTCGTATCAATACGCGCCCCGTTATACCCGGCAGAATCTGCCACCAGGTTAACCTGTTGATAGCTAGGAGTGGTAGTTGTAGTATCCTTTTTTTTGCATCCGGTTATTGCCAAGGCAATTACAAAAAGAGCAAACCACGTCTTAAAATATTTCGACCGATTGCCCCTTGTATTTTTAGAAAACCCGGTAGTTGAATTCTCTTTTTCCATAAAATTTTAGTTTAAAAGATTAAGAATGTCGTTTACTCAACAAAAAACGACCCAGCAGGAGAGCGCCCCGTTTTTTACGGGTACAAGTGCAGGTTTTGCACTGATGTAGAAGGCTTTATTGAATCCATTTTAGGCCGAAATCTACAAGCCGAAAATTGCTACGAAATATCCACGAAAAAAGGGAATTTTTTCCCCCGGAGAAGATGGAAAGGGCAACTAAACGCATCCGTCCGGAACTTAATTAGTGAGGGCCAAAATGAGAAATAGGAATCATAACCTCTAGCGAAGCAGTAATACCCGTATGTCTCATTTCACATGCACTTAAAACAGATCCTTTGCTCACACGAAGGGCCTTTAAAAATAAAATACTTATTAATCGTTACCTGTTTTTTGAGTCGGCCATATGGAAATGCTTCTTGGCAATCGCGAAAATTCGCTGTTGATCAGAAGCCAATCATTGTGCAATTTGTTCGTTAAAAATGAAACTAAGTGCCAAATGATTCGTTCTAGTCTTAAGTTCGGCTCCTCCACATATACAATGTAAATAATATATTACTCAGAATTTTGAATTGACAAAAAGCGATTATGAGAGCAATACCCTTACCGGCTTTAGGCAAGAGCACCCATATTGACGAGTTCCTCAACCAAATCAAGCGCAAATCGGACAAACTGGTAAACTATTTCATGATCAGTTTCTTTCTGACCGGACTATTCCTGGCGTTTTTTTATGACACGTGGACTGTAGCCGTAGGAATTGGCGGCTTATCACTTATTGCATATTATTCTACCAAATGGGCATTGCCCAACTCTAACTTTTATCAGTATATCCTCAGCGTCGTACTCGGTATCTTCATGGCGCAATATATTTATCAAATGCATGGCATGTTCGAAATGCATTTTTTTGCTTTCATCGGTAGCGCCATGCTTATTACATATCAGAATTGGAAACTGCAGATTCCGATAACCTTAGTCGTGGTATTGCATCACGGGCTCTTCGGTTATCTGCAATACACTGGTTACGACAACGTTTATTTCACACAGCTCGACTATATGAGCCTGCAGACCTTCATGATTCATGTCGTTCTCGCGGCAGTTATATTTTTCATATGCGCTTTATGGGCATATCATTTTAAGAAATACAGCGAAATGCATATCGAACAGAGCTTCGAAATCGGCCGCCTGGGAGAAGAGCACGTTCAAAAAGAAGCGCTTAAAGCGCTTAATGAATCGCTGGAAGTGAAAGTAAAGGAACGCACCGCCGCGCTCGAAACTGCCAACAGCTCGCTTGAAAAAGTCAATAAGGACCTTGAAACCGTGAATAAGGAACTTGAAGCATTTAGTTATTCTGTATCCCATGATTTGAGGGCGCCACTCCGTATTATCAATGGATTCAGCAATATGCTTTATAAAGGATATTCCGACAAGTTGGATGCGAGGGGCCAGGACTATACCCAGACCATCATTAAAAATGCCACTCAAATGGGCGACCTGATTGATGATCTTCTGAATTTTTCAAAGTTAGGTCGGGTAACACCAACAAAGAACCCCGTTGATATGACCGATATGGTAAAGGCAACTATTGAAGAAGTAAAATCCGCAAGCCAGGATCACCGGAGTGAGATCCTGTTACACGGGCTCAATGCGGTAAAATGCGACCTTAATCTCATGAAGCAGGTGTGGGCTAACCTCATTTCAAATGCCGTAAAGTATTCGCGGAAAACGGAGAAACCTTTTATAGAAATTGGCGTAACAGAAACAAAGGATGATGCTGTCTACTATATCAGAGATAATGGTTCTGGATTTGATATGCAACATGCCGATAAGTTGTTTGGCGTATTTCAGCGATTACATAAAATAACGGAATATGAAGGAACCGGCGTGGGCTTAGCCCTTGTTCACCGTATTATCACCAAACATGGCGGGAAAATATGGGCTGAAGCCGAAGTTGATAAGGGAGCAACATTTTATTTTACATTACCCAACTAAAGAACACACTGTACAAATATGGAAGATAGATACATAGACATTTTATTGGTGGAAGACAATCCCTATGAAGCGCAATTGACCATAGCAGGGTTGGAAGAGCATAATCTTGCCCGCAACTTATTACATATTAATGATGGCGCAGAAGCCCTTGATTTCATTTTTAGCAAAGGTCAGTATTCCCGCAAAAACGGCAGGAACGAGCCTAAAATAATTTTGCTTGATTTGAATCTGCCTAAAATAGGAGGGTTGGAAGTACTGAGACAGATTAAAGCAGATGAACAGACGCGATCGATTCCCGTGATTATCTTAAGCTCATCGAAAGAGGATGTTGATGTTATTTGCGGATACCACCACGGTGTAAACAGTTACATTGTAAAGCCCGTAGAGTTTAATTTGTTTAACAAGGCAATTGCTGACTTAGGAATGTATTGGATGCTGCTAAACCAGTCTTCAATCGGTCGCTGCGGTTAATGACCGTTTTAATGGCACGGATATATCGCAAAATTGGCTTAAACAAACAATATCACTCCATTGTCTCAACCGGTTGGGGCTGACCGACGAACTCATATTGGCGAAAAAATAAAAATGCGGACGCAGGATTTATCAAAGCCGATATAATAACATGGAAAGTGTTATTTACAAAATTCACTTCTATTTAATAACAACCTCA
>JAQBNQ010000125.1 GCA_028288545.1 Bacteroidota bacterium | reverse complement strand
TATGATTATGAGCGATGGATTTAGACGAAATACTGTGGTGTATAGTATTCTGCGAAACGAGTGGCCGGCCATAGCGGGTTCGCTCTTCAAAACTTCTTAACTTTACCGGATGGATCCGTTTTTGCTTTCAGCCCTGTGCATTCTTGGTTTTATGTGTATAATGTTTGCTATTGCGCTGATAAAAAAAGACAATAGCATTGTAGATGGTGGCTGGGGGTTGGGAATTATTATGGTGGCCTATGTTACCTTTATTTTTTTCGGACACGACCGCCTGCATCAAAAACTTGTAACTTTTATTACTACCGTGTGGGGCTTAAGGTTATCGGCTTACATTATCATCCGCAACCTTGGCAAGCCCGAAGATTTCCGTTATGCAAATTGGCGTAAGGCGTGGGGTAATCATGTAGTGCTGCGTTCGTTCTTCCAGGTATTTATGTTGCAGGGAGCTTTGATGTTTGTCAATTCTCTGCCGGTTATTGTTGTAAACTCTACACCCTTTATTCATAAAAGTTTGGTTTGGATATATCCTATAGGCGCTGTGTTGGGTGCTATTGGTTTTTTCTTTGAAGCCATAGGCGACTGGCAGATGTACAATTTTAAAAGCAACTCGCATGTACACGGCGTAATGAATCATGGTTTATGGAAATACAGCCGCCACCCTAATTATTTTGGCGAGGCCCTGCAATGGTGGGCCATGTTTATGCTGGCAATTCCTTCTGGCAGGTGGTATATTACTATTTGGGCGCCGCTTACTATTACCTTTTTGCTGCTCCGGGTTTCGGGTGTTACACTACTCGAAAAAAGATATGAGGGCAACGACGACTATTCTAAATATAAAAGAAACACCAGTGCCTTCATTCCCTGGTTCCCTAAACGCACTTAGGCACTTAAATCATTAGTCTTATCTTCACTAAAAATTTTGATATGCGATATTTATTCTTTGCTGCATTACTTTGTATCTCCCGGTTAAGTTCAGCCAATAATTTTGATACGTATAAGGAGCACATAGCGCAGGACCGCCTGTTGCTGATATTTAATAAAGGCGTTACTGTTGAACAAAAAGAACAACTTATCCATGCATCGGGTTTGGTAAGCGACTTTACGCATTTGCCTTCGCCCGCTTCAACTATTTGCTTTGTTAGCGATGTAAATAAGGCCAGCAATTATTTCGGCGCTTCGGCACAGGTGGCCTTTGTTTCATTTTTTATTACCGACGCCCAAAACCATTACGCGGGTGTACTGAATGATTTTTTTGTAAAGCTGAAGGACAAAAATTTTGAACCTATGCTGCGCGAAAAATTAAAAGCCTATAACCTTAGCGAGCCCAAAGCAGATACCTACATCCCTAACCTTTACAGGATATGGAACACTCAATCAAAAACTAAAAACACGGTTGACTGGTGCAGCAGTTTTTTAAACGAAAACTGGGTTGACTACGCCGTGCCCAATTATCTTTTAAATCCGCTTGTAAATACTAACGACCCATACTATTTCCGCCAGTGGCATTTAAGTAATACCGGTTCATCGGCACAAGGGCATGGAACTGCGGGGGCCGATATGCATATGGACTCAGCCTGGACCATTACCACCGGTGACCCCAATATTAAAGTAGCCGTAATCGATGCGGGAACAGATACCCTGCATCCCGATTTGATGCCGAACCTGTTACCGGGCCATGACGCTATTGATGATTCGTTTGATACACACGGATATCCTACGCCAAACTTTGCCGACGATGGACATGGCACTTGTTGCTCGGGTATTATTGCAGCGGTAAAGGATAACAATAAAGACGTTGCGGGTGTGGCACCGGATTGTAAAATTATACCGGTGCACGTGTTTTATTATGTGCACGTTACATCCAACGCACCACTGCCTTATTCAACCGCTGCGGCTTTTGCCGATGCAATTGGATGGGCATGGGATACAGCACAAGCCGATATTTTAAGTAACTCGTGGGGATTACCGGCTGCCTTAATTCCGTTTTTACCGGGTGGAACACAACCGGTTGACGATGCTATACAGCAGGCCTATTTACATGGGCGAAACGGCAAGGGCGTAGCTATGTTTTTTAGCAGTGGTAACGATAATGATAGTATTGGCCCCATATGGCCGGGCAATTTGCCACAGACAATTTCGGTTAATGCAACTACCATGTGCGATACCCGCAAATCGCCAACTGATTGCAGTCCCGAAAACTGGTGGGGTGGCGATTTTGGAACCGGGCTTGATTTTAGCGCACCCGGTGTGTGGATAGCCACTACAGACATGTTAGGCGCCAATGGATTTTCGCCGTATGATTATTACCTGACCTTTAACGGTACTTCGGCAGCTTGCCCAAATGCGGCGGCTATTGGGGCTTTGTTGCTTTCGGTAAGGCCTGATTTAAATGCAGAGGATGTGCGTAACCTGATTGCACGTGGATGCGATAAGGTAGGCGGCTATGGCTACGATTCGCTTTATGCAAACGGTACCTGGTGCCGGGAATTGGGCTACGGACGGGTGAATGCGTTTAATTCATTACAACTTGCGTTCTCGTATTCGGGTATTAATGAAGCGGCAAAAAATGTTGAGTTCAATGTGTTTCCGAACCCAACTAAAGGCCTGATGAACATTGCCTATAACGGCGATGATAAAGCGGTGCAGCTATATGATATAACCGGTAAGTTGCTAAAGGGCTTTGTGTTGCACAAGGGGCTTAATACCGAAGATGTTTCTGAACTAAGCGCAGGGCTTTACCTGCTAAGCGTGGATACGGGGGCCGGAATTGTAACCCGTAAGGTTACAATTTTAAGGTAGTGGTACCGCTTACTTGGTAAGCGAATGTTTTGCAAACTCCGCTTGTTTTTTGTTCAGTGATTCGCTCATACGACTGTTGAGCAAAACAAATCCGATCAAAATTACGCAGAACACTACCAGCATAAGGTTCATACTCGTGTCTGTTTTCATGGGTATTAGGGGGCCTTTTTAATGAATCATTTCAAACAAAACGACGGGGCGGAAATGTTGTTGTCCGGCTGATTGTCATTAGATTGTCATATTCACCTAGTGGCTACCTTACCTTTGCTCTATAATAGTGCCAAGTGTATCGGGCATACATATTATTGTTAATAATACATGAACAAAACGTCAGCAAACTGGTAATAATGAAGCAGTTAAGCAACCCCTCCGTGTCAACAAGTATTTTGTTAAGGGGCTGAGGCACAGCAGGCTTTGTAGTAATTACTTTACAAGGCAAGGTTTGTTTATTGTACTAATGCGTGGTTAAACATGAATGTTTTAGGTTTACCTTGAGGTAATTTTTGCGATTGAACCTGGGGGTTATTAAACGGCATTAACCTAATCCATTCAATATCTTTTCTAGTATTTCAATAGGTTCAAAATACTCTACATATATTATATAAGGTCCATCCTCGCTCTCTTTTAATTTGGTAAAAGCAGCGATCAAAACGGATATTTCCTTTTTATCACCTTTGGCTTTTGAGTCCCAGTGATTCAATTTGCGTAACATAACTCCAAGGGCCTTATAGTATGCATCCGTAAATTTTTGCTCAACAAGAGTTTTATATAAGTTACCTGCCTTATTGTCGCTAATATCAAATTGCCGCGTAGAATAATAAGTAAGCACTTCCAAAAACCTTACAGCTATCATTAATGGCTTTAATGTTTTCGCGTCGTCCAGGGTGTAGTAAATACTGATCCATTCAAAAGCCTTTTTGTAATTAGCCTGTTCATAGTAACAACTTATAAGCGTAGATACCTGCAAAGCATTTACAACTCTTTGTTCGCGGTCCGGGTCATCAAGATGTTTTTTTACATCTAGATCTAAGCCTGCAATTATTTTCCATTCCTTATGTGTTTTTGCGTAGCTAAGTTTATTGGTGTTAAAGCGCTGACGGAAATAGTTCAATCTATCCGGCGTGTGCTCGAAAAAATTTTTGAGCCGTGCGAATCCGTTCTCTATTTCGTCCATCAATTGCAGCGAAATTTCTTTTAAGTGTAGGTCGTAAAGTGTAATAATTAAATAGTTGTTTAAAAACCCAATATAACCGTTAGGGTTAAAGTCAATCAATGAGGGTGTTTTATTGAACATTTCTCTGATTTGGCTATAAATAGGGATAGCCTCATCGTAATTACCTAAAACCTGGTAGCAGGTAGCTAATGCAATACGCAATGTCAATCTGGCTTTCGGTGCTCGGACATTTTCCAATTGAGCTTTCAATTCAACAATAACTTTTGCAAGATAATTTAACAACCCCTCAGTAGAATGATAATTGGCGGAGCGAACAAAATGCCCGATTTGCTGATTGTAAACCATTGCGCGATAGAGTTCCTGCTGCATTGCCAACGCGTTGTTTAATTGCGCATAAAGCGAATCAAAATCTATTGCAAGTTTGTCAAATTTCAGAGTTTGATGGTTCACTTCACTAAGGCGACAGAGTAATTCGGCCATAAAATTATATAGCTCATTTTTTTCAGCCAATTTCCATGCCTTGTGGATTTCTTTCCTGGCTTCTTCATTTAAGCCTTTCCTTATTAAAAAATCTATGTCGGTCATGGCGTCCCTCAATTGTTGGTTAACATCTGCATCCTGCCTGTAACCCCGCATGGACTTAAACAACAATTTGCGCAACCGGCTGCGGGCTTCGGTAATATTTTTTATGCCCGTCGATTTACTCAGCCAATGTTCATCATACTCTTTATCATCTCCGGTCAACTCAAAAAGCTTCACTAAACCGCTTTCAGTTTTAAAGGCGTTGGCAAACATGCTGAAATATCTTTTTTCAGATGGAGAGAGGGTACGAATGATTTGACGAAGTGAATCCATTATTGTTCTGCGATAAATAAAATTTCTTTCTACCCGTTGGAAACCTTATTATTTTAATAAATCGGATTGATTTAATGGCATAGATAAAGTTTGTTTGCACAAAATAGTATTTTGTGAAATCATATTTCTCCGTTGTGACAAACGACAAAATATATGCTGCCTTACACAGGTAGGAAATAATATAGAATGGGACTGATCAATAAAGGAGGGTAAGCCGGCGAATTGGATGCAATGGAAAGCCCCTGCAGGACTAACAGGGGCACCGGTTTTTTATTTAACGTTTGATGTAATAATTTTAGCTGCTAACAGCTTTAATAAGGGTTCTTATCGGTTTTTGTGCCCGCTGCCAGTTGAAATTCGGTAGCTGCCAGTTTCATAGGTTTAATTTCGGTAGCAACACTTTCTATGGTCACCTCTTTTGTATCAATTACCATTTTTAAAGGAACCGCGTTTGATTGTTTTAAGTAATCGTACCAGTTGCCGTATTTGTGGTTTACAAAAAGCTTCGTGTCAATACCGAGCTTTGTATTAAAGTAATACTTCTGAATACCACTCTTGCAGGTCAACACAACCTCGTCGCATTTGTAGCCCAAAATGTCTGCTGCACTTTTATTTACCTGCACCTTTAACACTGAATCATCATTGATGGCAGCATCGTTCCAATAAACGGTTTCGGAGGTTGACATTTTACTATAAAGTTTATTTTCTTTATTGATGTACAGTTGCCACTGGGTAAGTTTGCCATTCATTACAGACTTGTAATCTCCCCCTTTCATATAGTACTCCTGCTTTGAGCCCAGCATAGAGGTAAACTGCTCATCACTTGCCTGGGGCATTTTGCTTTTGTAAGTATTCTGATAAGTGATCTTGCCCTCAAAGTTTTGGGCGAAACCAAGGACGGAGGTAAAAATTATAATAGCTGAAGCAAATATTTTTTTCATGAACTTAGTTTTTCTGTGAATGATTTAGCAAAGCGCTAATATATAAGTTTTAATAAAAGAGGCTGCCGGTGTTTCAACGGGGAATAAATTTCCCGCGAGATGGGTAATTCGTGCTCAAAATTCCTTAAGAGTTCTGTTCCAAAACAATGGGACACGGGAGATTTCTTTAATTGTTTAATAGAAAGAAATGACGGAATAGGCTATAAAAACACCGAAAGTGTGAATGATGTAACTTTTTAAAATAGTTGTATAAAGTGATGGGACATAAGTGGTCTCATCTTTGCATTTCAAATCGTCATATAAGCATTTTACCGCTTTGAGGAAAGAAATTGTTCAACCATAAAAAACATCACATGAAAACCAGAATATTACTCGCTTGTCTTTTAATGCTTGCCTTTACGGGGTGTAACGTGCATAGCAAACTACAGTGCCCCACTTACTCGGGAAGAAATATAAAGCATCCTATGTGGGCCCGCCATACTCCTATTGAACATAAGGCTAAACCGACGCCTATACAAGCTGCACAAACGCCAAAAGAAAAACCTGCTTTTATCGCTTCGCTTGAAGGCAAACCGATGGAAATAAAACTTCCGAAAATTGTTAGCCGCCATATGAATGACGGAGACATTGAAGAAGCCAACAAAATTTACAAGGAAGAATCGAATAACAATGTTCAACTGGAAAGGAGAGCAAACAACCGGGTATATGTTCATGCATCTTCGCCCAAGGCCCTGGTTAATTTAACCAAAGCGCTTACAGCAAAAAAGCCTGCATCATCGGCTGCCGCAGGCTACCTGGATGATCGCGGATCAAGAATGGCATTTGCATCGGGCCTGTTAGGCATTGTTGCCTTTTTAGCAGCCTTTGGCCCTTACGCATGGTTCTTTGCAGTTGGCGGAGGCATTGCAGCTATCGTACTTGGCGTTTTTGGTTTACACTCGGCACGTCGCGGGTGGGCAATAACAGGTATTGTACTTGGCTCAATCGCCTTGTTCATCTCACTGGTGTTTATTGCAGTGTTCTTCTCAGTAACTATTCTTATTTAAGTTTCCTACATACGCGGTAGCCGGGATTAAATCCTTTGTGCTAAATGATAAAGTGCTGGTTGAAAGACCGGCACTTTTTTGTTTTACAAGGCTTTGAGTCCACGCAATACAGCTTAAAGTACACGTAAGCTATACCTTCGAATATTAGCACTGCCGCAATAGAATACACACACGTTTTTAAATTTGACCATGTAAGATTTTAATAATAGAGATTGAATTTGAAAGAAAAACGATGCCACCTTTACATTAGAAAGAAGCAAAAACCTAACGCCATGAAAACATCATTTAACCTGAACATTTTAATGTTGCTACCCCTAATGGTTATGATACTTGTAACCGGTTGCAAGAAAACAGATACCAAACCAGACAATACAAACAACACCAATACTAACACCGATCCACTTGGCACTATGCCTGCCAGTTTCGTTCAAAGAGTGATGATGGAGGAAGTTACAGCCGAATGGTGTTCCGGTTGCCCCAATGGCGCCGATACCATTACTAAGTACCAACAGGAATTTGGAGAGAAAATTATCGCTGTATCCATGCACGGGGGAGACTGGTTAGATTACCAGGCACCGTTTAACCCGGTGTTTAACGCCTTTGGACAAAGCAATCTTGGTTTACCATGTGCTGCAATTAACAGGATAAAGGATCCTGCCGGTACCGATTTTTGGTACAGCTACATTGACTGGCCAGGCAGGGTACCAGCGCTGTTAGCACAAGACCATAAAACGGGCATTGCACTCAAATCATATGTTCAGGGCGACTCGGCTGTGCTTGAAGTTCACATCGGATTCCATACAGCGAATTCGTATGATATGCGTGTAAATGTGTTTTTAGTTGAAAACAATATTGCCTCACATAGCCAGGAAGGCGCTTCTTCCGGATATGTACATCAGCAGGTAATACGGGACCTGGTAACACCAGCGCTGGGTGATCCTATTTCGATGAGCGAGGTTAAGGAAATTGTAAAAACATATAAGGCTCCTATAAGCGGATATGTTGCAGCGAATCTTGTATTTGCTGTATCGGTTGAAAAATGGGGAGCGACTGCTACTGACCGCGAGGTTTATAATGCCCGTCAGGTAAAAGTAGGAAGCATTGCAAAATGGGAGTGATCAGAACTCTTGCGGAGTTGCTATAATGCCAAAGTCCTTGATAACAATAACTTTTCCGAAAAGACCTACGCTGGCAGTTTTAGGTGGCGTATTATTTTCGACGGTGCGTGAAAAAAGTATGTAGTTGTGATAGGTCAGTCCAAGTTGAGCGTAGATATCACCGTTTCCGGGACAATGATTATTAATGGTGGAAATATGCTTAATGGAAGACGGGTTTGTTACAGCAGCTAGTATCAGAACTAAAGCCAGGAACAAAACCCCCAATATTTTTTTTGAAACCTTCATAACGATTTAATAAAGTCTGCAATGTCGTAATATGCCTGCTTTGCAACAGGGTCTACCCGCGGGATATTAAAAAACCCATGTACTAAATTAGGATATTCTTTATACATAACTTTATTGCCCGCTGCCTTTAATTGATTGTAATAATTAAAGCCGTCATCAAGCAGGGGGTCAAACTGGGCAGTAAGAATAAAGGCAGGTGCCAGGTCTTTAAAATCAGTTTGATAGCAAGGGCAAAGCGCAGGTTTTAGCTGGTCTGCCTTATCAGGTGTGTACACTTGTTGAAACCAGAACATAGTATCCTTTACCAACAGATAACCTTTACCGTTTCTTGTAATAGAAGGATTATTCAGTTTGCCGTCGATCCATGGGTAAATTAGTACCTGCCCTTTCAGTTTTATTCCTTGGGCTTTACAACGATGAGCCATACAGGCTGAGAGATTGCCTCCGGCACTGTCGCCGGCAAGGATAATCTCTTCCGGATTTCCACCATAATTCTCAATATTTTTCATTACCCATTTAATAGCCGTAAAGGCATCATCATGTGCTGCAGGGTAGGTATGTTCCGGGGCAAGACGATAATCAACAGCTACCACGATACAGTTATTCATACGGCAAAGGCGACGGCAAACATTATCATGAGAATTGAGATCATATAACACAAAACCACCGCCATGATAATAGATGATCACGCGCTGAGATCTTTCAGTGCTGTTTTGGTAGATACGAACAGGAACCGTTTCTGCTGTAGTATCCGTAGTTTTCAAAACCTCAACCGGCCGGTCAAGTATCCGGGTACCTAATCGCCCGGCAAAATCGGATTTCCTCCGCAATTCCTTTATATCTACAACCTCACCTATCTCAATAGGCTTTTGCAGTTTCGTAAAAAGCAATACCAGTTTAAGTCTCCAATTCATGTAGCATGAAGGTATAAATCTATTCTGAACAGAGATTAAGAATAGTTAATAAATTGCGATATGGAAATTAACCCTTCCTCGAATCTTTATTAAAAACCATTTTATGAAAAAAACGTTATTCACCATTTTAGTTCTGGCACTTATTTGCCAAAGCCATCTTAATGCACAGGTTTCAGGCAACAGTCAATACGCTGCATCACCTGCTTCTGCTAACTATCTTTACAATTCGCAGCAAAACTATGCAACAACCAGTCGGGGCGCCACTACTGCAGCCATGATTACCTCCAACAACGATATTACCGTTGATGTAAATGGCCTGATGAATATACTGGCAGATAACTATGTTGCAGTATTTAATGTTGTGCAGGTTGGCGAAACCACAGAGCAGACAGACGAATTTATGCGCAATCGTATCCAGCGTTTTAAAGATGAGTTGAAGAAAATAAATGTGGACGCTGCCGGTATTAAAACCGATATGCTTTCGTTTGTCCCCAAATACGAGTTTCAGGCAGAGAACAGGGTTTTCAGCAAAACTTATAATGAAGTACCAACGGGATTTGAAATGCAGAAAAATATTTCAGTGCATTTCAAAAATTCCGAAGAACTGGATGCCATTGTAAGCGCAGCCGCTGTAGCAGAAATTTATGACCTTGCCAAAGTAGATTACTTTATACCAAACCTGCAGAACCTGCGCGATAGCTTAAGAAACAAATGCCTGCAATACGTAAAAACCAAATCAAAAAGTTACGAAGTATTGGGACTTAAACTGGATACTCTGCGGAAAGTAATGGAAGACAATTTTATAACCACTTACCCGCAAACGCGATATTTTTCTTATCGTGCTTTCTCGCGGCCATCTTTGGGCTCGATCAAAAAGAAATCGCAGGTTACTACCAATGATGCTACACAGGTAAACTCTAAATTTTACAACCAGGTTGACTACGACCGCTACGACCTTGTTATCAATCCCTTAATTACAGAACCTGTAGTTCAGTTGTCGTATTCGGTAAGTGTAAAATACTTTTTGAAGGAAGAAGAAAAGCCCAAGAACAATTACTACATCCTTACTCCAAACGGAGAAGTGAAAGTGTTTAATCCGAAATAGAAATTTTTATAAGGCCAAGGGTAGACCATGACCCCATCAACAATTTGCAGAGTTTTTTGTATCTTCGGGGATAAACATAAAACGCATGACTGAAATAGTAATTGACAAGAAAAAGTATGTGCTTTTACCCCAAAAGGAGTACGAGGTTTTGCAAAAACAAGCTGCCTTAAAATCCAAACCCGAGAAAACCCTTACTCTGCAGGAAGCCAGATCTTATTCAAAAAAGCTAATTGGAGAATGGGCCAAAGGAAAGTAAGCATCAAAAAATCTGTAGCTGAAAGCATTGCCCAAATATCATGGTTTATTGAGTCAAAGGGAATGGTTTTAACGGCTGAAAAATTTTCGAATTCCGTTTATGATTACTTTGGGGAAATGGCAGATGACCGAAGGCAGTTTGCCACTTGCCGCAATATACAACGGGCTTCACTAGGCTACAAATGCATTTCGTTCAATAAAAAATATACAATTGTATTTATTGAAACTGATAAAGCAATTACAATTTGCGAATTTCTGCCATCTAAGTTAGTGAAATAAGTTATTTACAACTTGCTACACATTTGCTCCTGCCATTATCCCTTTTAACCTGGCATCAATTACATTCAGCATTTCATCTATCGCTGCACGGCTATCCTTTTCAGCTAGGCCGTAATGCTGCGCCATCCATACGTAATCAAACGTTTTGAATTTTTCCTGTAAGCGTTCGCGCCAAATATTCATTCCCCATGCAAATATTTTGGCGCCCTCGCCTTCAGCGCTGGCTTCGCCGCTTAACATGGGCAGGGCTAATAGCAGCAATACACAAAGGCAGGCATGGTTATAGTCCCGTTTTAAATTATCAACGGCGTAATCTTTAACTCCTTTGCTTATTAAATACCGGTGATAAGTTTCCAGCGTCGTTTGTTCAACTTCAACAAGTTTTTCAGAGGTCAAACTCAGCACTAAAAAATACGCCAGGTCAAATGCTCCTTTCCCTTTCCGCACAGCCTGCCAATCAATAAAAACAAAACGCCCTCCGCCGGCCGGATTTGGAAACATCATATTACCAACCCGCGCATCGCCATGTATAATGGTTTCAGGCGCATTCATACAGTTCCAGCTTTTTACCAGGATATTACGCGCGTTAATACTCCACTTACCGGCCACCATCGAATCAAAAAAATCTACGTGGGTTTCAAGTATCGGAAATACCAGACCCATTCTTTTTGAGTTATCCTTCCAATATTTAGCATGAAGAGCGGCCATACCATCAAGCACCCTGTCAAATTGAGCAGCGGGTAATTCCTCTAATGGATACTCAATACAATCGCCCATGTATTCCATTATCAAACAAAAGTTACCTGTAAATATTGATAGCTCGGCGCAATAAACGGCCGGTGAAGCAACTTCCTTGTCAACCGCAACAAAATGTTTGTTGAAGAAAATCTCCTTAATGTGATTGAGCTGCAAATTGAAGATAGTACGGTTCCATACCGAGCCAACGGTAGGCGCAAACTTGGCCATGCATTTCAATGTATTACTAGCGCCATTCGAGGTATAAGCAATCTCCAGCACTCCAATATTGGAACGAAAGATGGTATCCTGGCTAAGCGACTTTACCTTGTAGTTGTTGATGATTGCATCACTTGGCAGAACGCCATTTTTCTTTAAAGCCTTAGCACACCATTGCTGTTTAGCCGCCAGTTGGTCAGTATCCCGCGGAAAAGGCATCCAGAACTTTAGGTTCCTATCCAGCCAGGCAATAATGTAGCTGAAAAAAGTAACGGGCAATACAACGCTCCACATTAAAGCCAGTTTAAGATTGCGGATAATTCCCCTGTTCATGAAGCCTTGTTTTTGTGTTGCAAGATTACCAAAATTGCATTTGCAAGGGGGTATCTTTTTGACTATGATTTCCTCTTTAATACATGCGGCGGGACTTTGCCAATGCATAGTTTAGTCCTGTATATTTCTGTCTGCAGGTAAGGGATGTCGTTGACCCCGTTAGATGCGAGAAGTCAGGGGCCAGTGATGTTCCATAATCTTAGCTTATCTTTTCAAAACCCGTATACCCCTGCAACGCCTTCGGTATATTAATCCCGTCCGCCGCTTGATGATTCTCTAAAAGTGAAGCAACAATGCGCGGCAATGCAAGGGCGCTGCCGTTAAGTGTGTGTGCCAATCTTATTTTTTTATTCTCATCGCGGAAACGCACTTTTAAGCGGTTGCTTTGAAAAGTTTCGAAATTAGATACAGAGCTAACTTCCAACCAGCGTTTTTGAGCTGCGCTATATACTTCAAAATCATAGGTAAGTGCAGATGCAAAACTCATATCGCCGCCACACAATCTTAAAATGCGATAAGGCAATTCAAGTTTTTGTAGAAGGCCCTCCACATGTTTCGCCATTTCTTCCAGCACTTCGTAACTTTTATCAGGATGCGCCACTTGTACAATTTCGACTTTTTCAAATTGATGCACCCGGTTCAATCCACGTACATCTTTTCCGTAACTGCCCGCTTCTCTTCTAAAGCAGGGAGAGTAGGCTGCAAATTTTACTGGCAACTCAACTATTTCATCACGCACAATATTTGTAACCGGTACTTCGGCAGTAGGTATCATGTAAAATCCATCTAATGGTATCGCATACATCTGTCCTTCTTTATCAGGCAGCTGACCGGTAGCAAATGCGCTGGTTTCGTTAACCATGTGCGGAGGTATCACTTCTAAATAACCCACTTCAACAGCATTATCCAAAAAGAAACTTACCAGGGCGCGTTGTAATTTTGCGCCCTTACCTTTATATACCGGGAAACCCGCCCCGGTTATTTTAACGCCAAGTTCCAGATCAAATAAGTCATATTTTTTGGCAATATCCCAATGAGCCAGGGCGCCCTCGTGAAGCACCGGTATTTCGCCTACTTGTTTTATCACTTCATTTTCTTCAGGTGTTTTACCCAGGGGCACCGATTTGTGCGGCGTATTTGGCACACGCACTAATATGCTTTTTAAGTCATCTTCAATTTTAGCCAGGCCTGATTCGTATTGTTTTGCTTCTTCCTTTAAAGTAGCGCTGTCGCTTTTTCTTTTGTCAGCTTCGTCTTTTTTACCTTGTTTAAAAAGATCGCCTATCTCCTTAGCAATTGTATTCTGTTTGTTAAGATTATCGTCTAACAACTTTTGCAGGCTCCTGCGTTTTTCGTCTACTACAACGGCTTCATCTATAAGATTCAGTTCTTTAAAGTTTTTAACAGCAAGCCGTGCTTTAATATCTTCGGCGTTGTTTCTTATAACTGCGATTTCGAGCATAAACACTAATTTTTAGGACAGCGAAGATAAAATTTGCCTTTTACAGATTCCGGGAAAAAAATTTGCTGATTCCGAAACTTTACCTAACATTGCAGTGTTGTCCGTAATAGTTCCCGCAGTAGTTAGTTAGTTCCAGCTAAATCTTACTGTTAAAAAAATCCCGAATCACAGAAATGGTCTTGATAAAAAGCACCTGAAGTGTTTCTAATCACATGAATTTTTTAATCTACATACATCAAATTTTTTTAATTAAACAATAACGCATGTACGATATTCTCCAGTTGAACGACAAGATCCTTCCTGAATTAAGGGAGATTGCCGAGAAACTAAAAATCAAGGGCTTTGAAAAACTCGAAAAGCAGGACCTTATCCTTAAGGTACTTGACGCCCAGGCCCTCAACCCCGGGGTGCAGGAAGAAACCCACAAAACAAGGGACAAAACCAAAAGACCAAGAACCCGCAAACCGATAGAATCTGACTCTAAACCAAAGGAGGAAGAAGAGGAAGAAAAGCAGCCAGAACCAGAGGTTATAGAAGCCGAGGTTGAAAAACCAAAAGTAACACCGGTACAACAGCCGGTACAGCAACATCAACACCGCGAAAGGGAATTTTCGAATTCAAATTCGGATGATGCAGGTAACAGAAGTAATGAAGAAAGAAGCGGTGACGACAACCAAAGCAAAAGAGGAAATATATTCAGCGTAGAAGCCGACGCCATTATTGAAGGCGAAGGTGTGTTGGAAATGATGCCGGACGGATATGGTTTCCTTCGCTCATCCGATTATAGCTATCTTTCATCTCCGGATGATATATATGTATCTCCATCGCAGATAAAATTATTTGGATTAAAGACAGGTGATACTGTTAAAGGATACATCCGCCCTCCAAAGGCAGGTGAAAAATACTTTGCTTTATTAAAAGTAGACAACCTGAACGGCAGACCACCTGAAGATGTGCGCGACCGTGTTTCGTTCGATTACCTGACACCACTGTTTCCACATGAGAAACTGAACCTTTTTACTACACCGAGCAATTTTACTACCCGTATCATTGATTTGTTTACACCAATAGGTAAAGGACAAAGAGGTATGATCGTTTCTCAGCCTAAAACCGGTAAAACCACTATTTTAAAGGAAATAGCCAATGCTATTGCCAAAAATCATCCGGAAGTATACCTGATTGTACTACTTATTGATGAGCGCCCTGAGGAAGTTACCGATATGGAAAGAAGCGTAAACGGCGAGGTAATTGCCAGTACGTTTGACGAACCAGCCGAAAAACACGTTAAGGTTTCGAACATTGTGCTGCAAAAGGCCAAGAGACTGGTAGAATGCGGACATGATGTGGTTATCCTGTTAGATTCTATTACCCGTTTAGCGCGGGCATACAACACAGTTGCCCCATCATCGGGTAAAGTGCTTTCGGGTGGTGTTGAAGCCAACGCAATGCAAAAACCTAAGCAGTTTTTTGGTGCAGCGCGTAAAATTGAGAATGGCGGTTCTTTAACCATCCTGGCTACGGCCCTGGTTGATACAGGTTCGAGGATGGATGAGGTTATCTTTGAGGAATTTAAAGGAACAGGTAACATGGAGTTGCAGTTGGAAAGAAAACTATCCAACAAGCGTATATACCCTGCTATTGACATTGTTTCGTCTTCGACAAGACGCGATGACCTGTTATTGGATAAGGACGTACTACAGCGTATGTGGATATTAAGAAACCATACCGCCGACATGACCAGCGAGGAGGCTATGAGCTTTTTAATGCAGCAAATGAAGGGTACCAAGACGAACGAGGAGTTCCTGGTAGCCATGAACAGCTAAAAGGCCTGTTTTCGGACATTTAGCCGCCATGTAGTTGGTATTGTGAAAGGAATATTTATTTTTGCCGTCCTTTAAAAGAAAAATTAAATTAGTAAAAGATGAAACGGACATTCCAGCCAAGCCGCAAAAAGAGAGTTAATAAACACGGCTTCAGAGAAAGAATGAGCACTAAAAATGGAAGAAAAGTCATTGCACGTAGAAGGGGCAGGGGCAGAAAAAGGCTCACAGTTTCGGACGAGAGGAAGCTTAAGTAATTCTTCTGAGGCTACCACTTTTGCCCAATTTGACCTTGCTAAATTAAAAGGCAGGTTCACTTTTGGCGAAGGCGAAAAGCTAAAGAGCAAAAAGATAATTGACCAACTTTTTACCAAGGGTAAATCTGTTTCACAAAGCGGGTTTACCCTTGTTTATTTGAGTGCACCACTCAACAGTTTTTACCCCGCCCAGGCAAGTTTTTCGGCACCTAAAAAGAACTTTAAACACGCTGTAGACCGCAATCGCGTTAAGCGTTTAATGCGCGAAGTGTATAGGATGAATAAATTTGCCCTGTACGAAAAACTGGTGCAGCGTAAGGAACAATTAGCCATTATGTGGGTTTATAAGGGCAAACAATTGCCCGAATTAGAACTGGTAACAAAGGCTATGCTTTATTGCCTGAATAAAATCTAATAAGTATGATCCCGAAAATATTCAGCGCTATTTTCATTTTTATCATCAAAGCTTATAAAACTTTGATATCGCCAATACTTCCACCCAGTTGTCGCTATTTGCCTACGTGCAGTGAATATAGTTTAGAGGCCATCCGCAAGTATGGGCCATTTAAGGGAGGTCTTTTAGCGGTGCGAAGAATATCCCGCTGTCATCCTTTAGGAGGGCATGGGTATGATCCGGTACCTTGAGATAGTTATCTGAATTCAAATTATAAATAGTCGCATTGAAAAAGCCTCTCTTCTATTTCTTATTTTTTGTCAATCTGTTTTGGATACAGGGCTGTAAAAAGGATTCGTCCTATCAGCCTATAGTACCCGGTGGCTTGTTTTCGGCTGTTATAGACAGTGTTGTTTTTTCTTCAGACAAGTATAGCCTGGATCCTGTTACCGGTCAGTACCTGGGCAATTATGCCAGTATAGTTGGTGGAAGCACTCCCCAATTATCTATAACCGGGCAAAAGAATAATCCGCGTGACAGCACTTATACCAGCATTAACTTTTTTACTGCTAAAGTTGCAGTGGGCAGCTACTCTACTACCTTGACCGATTCAGGGTTTTGCGAGCTGATATACACCCATGGTCCGGTTAGTAGGGATACCATCTGGAACACCAATGCAACGCACAGCGGAACAGTTACTATCACAAAGTTAGATATGAGTAACAAAGTGGTATCAGGCACTTTTAGCTTTACCGCATTTACGACAGGGGCATTGCCTGATGTGCATGTTACGAATGGGAGTTTTACAGATGTACCTATTAAACCTTAGGGCAATTAGCTTTTGGCATTAAGTCTTTTGTAGGCTTTTTGAACGGCAGCTTCATCTCCTTTTTTCCAGGCAAGTGAAACCACATTTTGTTTTTGAAGTTTAAGTGGTTGAAGGGCATATTCAATTTTGCCCTCGTCGTATCTTACTGCCATTATATATACTTCGGAGTTAACAGGCAGGTTACGGAAGCGTGAATAGCCAATACAGTTTTCGCCGGCACTAACAGAACTGCGGTTCTTTAAGACCAATTTTATATCGCTTTTAGAATCAGCCCTTACAATCACATCGGCTAAAGTACCTTTGGTGTCAATAGTTCTGCCGCAGTTTAGCCATCCCAGTTTTTCCATCGGTTGCATGGCGCTGGCCTTTTTACTGCTCTTTGCATCGGTTCCATACTCGACATAACTGTTGCCGGCCGAGTTAACAAGGCTGGCTTCGGTTTTGCTGAATTCAACCTTAACCTGGTCTAGCCGCCTGATGTTAAAGTCTATATCTACATGCACCATGCTTGGAATATTTTTCCCATTATAGCTGGCTGCAGTCCAACCGGGCATATTGGTTAACACTCTTGCAATTTCATTCCGGAAGATTTTATATGACTCGCGGGTAGTTACATCGGTAACACGACCACTTTCGTTTACCAGGAAACTTACCTCTACTCTTGCCGAAAGCTCGTTGCGCTTGGCATCCTCGGGATAGGTAAGCGTTTCGTGCAAATAGTTTTCGAACTCCAGTCCGTTATAGGAAAACGCGGGCCGGGTAAATTCTTTCGGTTCAAAATATTTTTGTCCGGTAATTCGTTGAACAGGCAGCCAGTTCATTGCTCCATTGGCCAATTCATCGCCATAAAAAAACCGGTACCCCTCCTTTTGATGTAAGGCAAAAGGGAAACGCACATTAATTTTCTCTCCTTCCTTTAGTAACAATTGCTGTCCGTTTGCCCAGGCATTTACATAAATCATTCCCCTGTTGTCCATTACCTTTCCATCCGAGTTGCCCGCAATATTTTCCATCAGCATTTGCTCCAAGCTGTAGCATTCTTTCAGTTCAATATCAACCGGAGCAGAAATTTCTTTGCCATCTTTATCTATAAAACTATTGGGATCAAAGGCAAGTTTAGTGCCTTGTTCGCCCTCAATTTCGCTGGGTTGGGCCGCATTAATAACAAAGTGTTGCGGCTTGTTTTTCATATCGGCAAGCATATGGCCCAGGGCAGCATCCTGTTTGCGCAAAAAGTGATCTTCGCTGGAGTTGACCCTGGCGTAGATCTTTTCGGCCTTAGGAGCCTCATTAAAAGGGGCCATAATGGTTTGAGCAAAAGTGTCCTTTATGACTCTTACAGCGTCAGGTTTAGGCTCGGTTGTTTGATTGTTACAGGCGGAAAAAAGAAAAGAAACCGCGAAGAGGAGTAGTGCTTTTCTCATGCGTTTAGTTTAAGGGTTACTAAAGCTAACGAAAACCGCGTACGGTTTATTGTTTATGAGAAAATTATTTTACCTGTTTTTGCATTTATTTTAAAAACCGGTGTCATTTCGAAGAGCATATTGATTGAGTAGTTCATACTCCACCTCACCTTCCTCCGCTATAACATTATAGCCGCCATAGGCATTCTTTACCACGTTCAGGTTTTTGGCCCTTACGCAATCTTCTATTACCGGAACCGGGATTTTACTAAAGCCGTTACGATGGCTTAGCTTTCCATGCCCCGAAATACAGGTGGCCATTAGCAGCAGACCGCATAAACTAACAATGAAGCGAGGCGGTATTTTTTTAATCAGACCAGTAGCAATATTGGTTACCAGGCTTATTTCGGTGGATGGCTTCATGGTGGGGCGTTTTTAGTTGAAAAATGAGTACATACCAGAAGAACGCCTGATTTTGCAAAAGGTGGTGTTCGGAAGCGCGGGATACGAAGTATTTCTTACATATCCAGCTGTTATTTTCAAATGTAGAATGTAGAAATGGCGGTTATTCTAAGCACAAAACGTATTACATAACCCTTATTCGCGCTTTTACATTTTTGTGACAATTGAAGCGGTTTGCAACTGGCTTTTACATAGGGGCCGGGGTGGTATAATAGGAAGTCTCAGAAATTATACTACCTTTGCGGCCTATTTAAAAATCGTCATCACGAACGATGGCGGGATATCTGGTTCTGCGGCTGACTCCTGTGTCAGCAATTTCCCTTTCTCAGATGGCTCACTTGCGTTCAGATAGACCTAAAACAATTTATGATCATGGAAAAATTCAGAGCCCTTGGCTTGAGCGAAAATGTATTAGCTGCATTGGAGAAAAAAGGATGGGAGCAACCATCGCCTATACAGGAAAAAACGATACCACTTTTATTAACGGGATTAAGAGACATAGTTGGGCAAGCCCAAACCGGAACCGGTAAAACGGGCGCTTTCGGCCTTCCGCTAATCGAAAAATTAGATGATAACAACAAAAACGTACAGGCATTAATACTATGCCCAACACGCGAATTAGCCATACAAGTTGCTGAGGAAATAAGCAGCTATCGTGGTGAGAAAAAATTCTGGGTGCTGCCTGTTTACGGCGGACAGAGTTATATCATACAGGAACGCGGTTTAAAGAGAGGCTCGCAAATAGTAGTGGGCACTCCTGGCCGTATCCGCGATTTGATTGACAAGAAAACCCTAAAACTGGATCACGTAACACACGTGGTACTGGATGAAGCAGATGAAATGCTGAACATGGGATTTGAAGAAGAAGTACGCGAAATTTTAAAGAGCGTTCCGGCGGAAAGAAGAATGCTTTTGTTTAGTGCTACGATGCCTGCCCCGATTTTGAGACTTGCGAAGAACTTTATGAAGGATTATGACCTTGTAGAAGTGAAGAACGAGCAAATGACCACCGAACTTACCGAACAGATTTATTTTGAGGTAAGGGAGAGTGAGCGTTTTGAAGCATTATCAAGGATCATTGATGTTGAGCCCGATTTTTATGGTATTATTTTCTGCCGTACTAAAATTGAAACCGACCAGGTAGCTCATAAATTGAACGATCGCGGTTATGAGGCTGAAGCTATGCACGGTGATGTAAGCCAGAGCCAGCGCGAGTTGATCATTAAAAAGTTTAAGGCGAAAAAGGCAACCATATTAGTAGCAACGGATGTGGCTGCGCGTGGTATTGATGTAAACGACCTTACGCACGTTATTAACTACAACCTTCCACAGGATCCTGAAGCTTACGTTCACCGAATAGGAAGAACCGGAAGAGCAGGCAAAACCGGAACAGCGATAACCTTTATTACACCAGCTGAGTTTCGCGAATTGTTGTTTATTCAGAAAATAGCACGTGCCACTATTAAAAAAGAAAAAGTGCCTAGTGTGCAGGATGTGATTGCCAAAAAGAGAAGCCGTATAAAATCTGATATTACAACCCTGATTGATGGGGGCGAATACCAGGAATATGTGGAGATGGCACACGAATTAATTGATGAAGGACAAACACCGGAAAGGGTAGTTGCTGCTTTGCTTAAATATACTTTTAAGGATGAGTTGAATGAAGAAACTTACCGCGAGATAAGTGAAAACAGGAACAACAGCGTTGATACCAAAGGTACGGCCCGTTTGTTTGTTGCATTAGGCCGTGAGCAAGAATACACTACTGCCAAGCTTGCCAAATTTTTGGAAGATGAAGGTGGCATAACCCAGAAGTCTATAAAGGACATTAAGGTGTATGACAAGTTTTCTTTTATCACAGTAACTTTTGCCGAGGCAGAACAATTGTTGGCCGTATTCAGCAAAAACAAAGGCAACAGAAAACCTTTGGTTACTAAAGCCAAAGAACGCGATGCAAGTGGCGGAGGCGGTGGAAGACAGTGGAATAATAACCGCGAAGAAGGTGGAAATTCGGGAGGGGAGGAAAGAAAGTCCTTTAACCGCGAGAGAAAG
>JAQBNQ010000090.1 GCA_028288545.1 Bacteroidota bacterium | reverse complement strand
GTGTTTTGGTATTTCCCGCTACATCTAAAAGCGACTCGGGCTGGCTGGTACCAATGCCCACATTTACGTTGTTACCCAGCACCAGGCTGTTATCACTGTTTACGGTAGCATTAGCACCTATGGCTGTGGCATTATACAGGCTATCGGCACCGGGGCCGGCACCGGCACCCAAAAAGGTAGTGTACCAACCCGAGGTAATTGAATCGGCGGCATTATATCCGATAGCGGTATTTCCTACACCATTGTAGTTAAGCATAAGCGCTCCCGCTCCCATAGCTATGTTGGCAAGACCGTTATAATTTTGGAATAGCGCTTCGGAACCTATGCCAATATTACCAAGCCCATTGTAATTGTAATAAAGCGCACCCGTACCAAGGGCCACATTGTCGTTACCTACATTATTACTATACATTGTATAGGCCCCTACCGCTACATTACTTATGCCCTGCGTATTGGCTGTAAGCGCAGATGCCCCCACGGCAACATTTTGATAGCCATTGGTATTAGCGGCAAGTGTTTGATATCCTATAGCTGTGTTTAGTGTGCCTGCATTGTTAACCCCTAGCGCCTGCAGCCCTAATGCGGTACTGTATTGCGTGTTAAAGCTAACCGTAAAATGCCCCTTGCCCACTGCAACGCCGTTTATTAAAGCATCGGCATTGGCCACTTCAAGTTTAGCAGCGGGTGTTGTAGTACCAATGCCCACGCTATCGCCTTTATTAAAAATATTGCTTGAATTTAGTACCCACTTTGTTCCATCCCAGTAAGTGGTATTGCCTATTGCAGTGCCATTGCCCAGCAAGCCTGTTGGCCCTGTAGGGCCCGTAGCCCCCGTGGGTCCTGTAACACCGGCCACTCCGGTTACACCGGCAACTCCTGTTGCACCAGTTGCGCCTGTTACACCAGTTGCGCCTGTTGCGCCGGTACTGCCGCTGGCTCCGGTAGCGCCTGTTGCCCCGCCACCAGCACCGGTGGCACCTGTTGCGCCTGTAGTTCCTGTTGCACCGGTAACACCCTGCGTTCCCTGCTGACCGGTACTTCCGGTTGCACCTGTTGCGCCGATTGCTCCTGTATTGCCGTTCGCCCCGGTAGCGCCTGTTGCACCACCACCGGCACCAGTTGCACCTGTAGCGCCTGTCGCTCCTGTTGCGCCGCCACCAGCACCTGTTGCCCCCGTTGCACCTGTAGCACCCTGTAAACCTTGCGGCCCCGTGTCACCGGTTGGGCCGGTAGCCCCTGTGGGTGCTTGTGCACCTGAGGGGCCAGTTGGCCCTGTAACTCCCTGTAAGCCGGGCAAACCCTGAGAGCCTGTTGCACCGGCATCGCCAGTGGCACCGGTTGGCCCCGTTGCCCCGGTTGTTGCATTGGCCGCATATAGTGCGTAAGGCACACTCATCAGTTGCGTGGTTCCCATATCAGTAAACGCGCTGCCGCCGCTTGGGTCAATTTCCACCTGCAAAAACTTTAAACCGTTACCCCAGTTCACATTACTCAGGTTGCCGCCGCCGGTGCCTATTACAACGGTTGCCAGGCCAAATTGGTTGGTGGCAGTATTTTGAGTTTCGGTAAACACCACAGTACCTGTTGCAGTAGCATCGTGTATTGAAAAACGCAGGCTTACATTGGTGTTTGTAACCAGCTGCAAGCCGGCACCGCGTACTATAGCCTGGTAGTTAATGCCCTGGGGCGACTGGGCATGTATATGTACCGGCATAAAAAACGCCAGCACCATTACGGCCAGTACAAGCTGAATATTTTTGAAGTAACCGGGGACAGGTGTTTTCATTTTATAAGTTTTAATTGGCGTAAAAATGCTCCAATGCCCTATATTCACCTCACGACAAATACACGACAACACACGAAAAATGCCGCAACCAACCAAATCTGAAACTATTTTGCTGCTAAGCCAGTTAGAAGATATTTCAGAAATGATTTCGCAAAACACAGATCTGGCATCAGGAACTTTGGAAGCGTTTAAAATCAAACATCAACCTTTTACCCAAAAGCCGGTTGCAGCAAAGGCAGATTTGCTGACACTTATTATTGCCTCCGTGCGCAATAACTTTGGTAAGGCGGGGATAGACGATAAAAAATTACTGAACTACCTTAAAAGCACACACAGGTTTGATGAAGCCGCTCAATTGCTTTTGGCTAAAGCCCGGCATTTTTTCCAAAACGGCAATATCGCTGAAGGCGAAAAAGTTGTTGATGAAGTACGTGTTCAGTTACTCGATAAAGTTTCACCACGCACCGAAATAGTGTACCTGACCCGGCTGACTTTTTTATGCGGGCGCAAACACCAATATGATGAGCAGCTAAAAATTAACCTGCTTGCATTGGATAAGCTGAATGCCATGAGCGACAAAACTGCGTGGCATTATAACATCAGCACAGTATTCTACACCAATATAGCCAACAACTACCTCACCAATTCAGATTTTGATAAGGCCTGGATATATCTGCAACAATCCCTCGAAATTGCCGGCCGCGAAAAAGTATCCACCTACAACAAGTTTAACGTTTACAGCCATTTTGCTTTTTATTATGAAAGTAAAGGCGATCACCGGCTATCAGCCGAATGGCAAGAGAAGGTAATTGACCTTTTGAATGGTGATGACATGCACCGCCATTACCTTGTACAGGCATATTTCCTGGCAATTATCCAGTATTCACTTCTTTATCGCCTAACGGTTCTATCTCAAAAGGAAAAACGAATCGTAACCGATAAGCAAGATAAGTTTCTGGAAGAAGTATCACGGCTTGTTCCACCTGAGCCCGCAAGTGGTAACTATTTAATGCTGCTGTATGTAAGGGCTATGCTGGCACATCAAAAAGGAAACCAGGCAAAGGCAGCTGCTTTGCTTAACCGGTGCTTTCCGGCGTATATTAAAATGAAGCACCATGCCTATATACTTAATTGTTACCGGCTGGCACACGAGATATACTATGCCTGGGGGAAAGATACAGGAGATGCTAAAAAATTGTTGAAGGCTTACGAATTGAAACAAAAAGAAAGCGAAATAATTGAGGCCGATAGCAAACAATCTCACCTGCAGAAAATGGAAGCTGCCCGGGTAAAGTACGACCTGCAACAGGCAGAATTGAGTGGTAAACTATTAAAACAACAGGTAGAGGCCATGAATAAGGAAGTGCAGTTAACTGCCCTGAACCTGCAGGAAAAAATAGTACTGCTCGATGACCTTAAGGCTTTTGTATCATCGCTAAAAAGGAAAGATTACGAGGGTCGTCAATTTGCCCGCGCCGTCGAGCAAAAGATTGGGACTATTAAAATCACCGAACAGGATAAGGCCTTGCTTCAGCAAAAAATAGATGACGGAAATGCCGGATTATTCAATACACTGGCCGAAATGTATCCCACGCTTACTCCCCACGAAGTACGAACCTGCGGATTGATAAAAACGGGGATGACCAATAAGGAACTTTCAAAACTTTATGGTATTGGCGAAAGGGGATATGAACAACTGCGGCACCGCATTAAAATAAAGATGAAACTTAAACGTGGTGATAACCTTGTGAAGCATCTGATGGAACTGAGTGCGAGATGAGAGCCAAACTAACTAGTAATGGCTTTAACTCGCGCCAGGGAAACTAATACCTTTGGGACCGTCTTCAGTGTTAATAATCATCTCCACTTGTAGTAGTAACTCCCAATTTCCTTTCTTGCTTAGGTGCTTCATATTTTATTTCCGTCGTTGATGTTATCTGCGCTTGTTTGGGATCATTTGGACTTGTTAATTTAAAAGGAGTTACTGTTTTGTCTTTGTCATAAAACTGAACTTGATATGTATGCAATAGGCCAAAGTATTCATTGTCTTTTATTGTTTTAATTTTAGGTGTGGGGACCCAACCTTGGGTAATAGCTTCGTAGGTCAAAAGCCATTTTTCGTCCATTAAAGATTCTGTTGTCAAATCTGCCTCAATTTGTGCAATTGAAACAGTGGAGTTTATTAAATTATTATTTTTCAGGTCCAGTGCGATAAGTATCGAAATTACGTCATTTGAATTAAAGACAAGTTCCGCAATTGTATCAGGAAGCTTGATTTCAAATTCTTTACAAATCCATAGTGCCCAAGCTACTTCAAAATGGTGACCTTTTAGCGTGTGTTCTTTAATGATATTTTCAACTACACTTTTTACTTTTAGCTTTTCGACTTTGGGTCTGTAAGAGACCAGAATTTGAGCAACAACTGGTAGCGTAACTGGTTCTGTCAATGCGATTTTTAATATAAGTGATTGATACAATTTCCAACTTTCGTCGAAAAGTGAAATATTTTTCAAAATCGAAATTGCAAAGTTAAGCACGGAGTCTTTGGGATTATTTTTTGCGTTTTTAAATGCTACACTAACGAATCTTTCTATATCTGTTTGCTGTGATTGTGGATGTTTTCTGAAAGTAAAAGTGCCCAGTTCGATTGACCAATCAGTTTCAAAAGGAAATGGCGACTTTGTAATTTTAGTTTTCTCTTCGTTAATATCAAGTTGGTATTCTGCAAAGATGCTTTGTATAAACTTGAAAACTTTTTCCGCATCTGCCTGGCTTTCGCAATAAATATAGTAGTCATCAATATAACGAAACCCTTTAATAGAAGTTTTGAATTTCTTTTGAACCATTTCGTCAAGTGTGCAACCAATTATTTCTGCAATTACAAGCGACGTGTCTGGCCCAATAGGAATACCCAATGTTTGACCAGAATTACCTTCTCGCAAATTTTTATCTAAAAGATTGCCTAAAAGACTTGTGTCTTTACGTTTTGACTTTGCAACAGATTTCGAGTGTATAATCCAAGGAATTATGTGAGTATAAATAGTTCCGTAATATCTTGAAACATCTGTTTTAACTTCGAATAACTTGTCAAATGAACTGATTAAACATTCCTTTTTAAATTCTCCAAAGGTGTTGATTGACTTCAATGCTCTATTTCCTGTTATGTCCTGGATAGGTTTACTATTTGTAATTGTTGACTTATTAAAAATGGTTTCGATTTCGGCCCATTTGTCAATAATTGACTTTGTTAAAATCGCTTGATGAAATGGATTGGGGATACCGAGAAGCCGTCTTGAAAAACCAACTTTTGGAATAGAATGAATAACCCATTTTGATTCCCAAAACTTTTCCTTAAAAACGTCTTTGTCTGCCTTTGATTCTTTCTCTTTTGCAATAGTAATTGCTTTCCAGTCCGCCTTTATATGCGTTAACTTTTCAGCAAACATTTTTGTCTGAAAAGGAGGTGGAAGTTCCTTTGCAAAATACCCTTTCTCTAAAAGTTCACTGTCTGTCATTGTTTGATTGCATTGTAGGTTGCATTCAAATATAACAATAACTATAATTGCAATTTATTTCTCCTCTGCCACAAATAATGGTAATCCATTAAAGCAAAGCGATTATCTAGATAGGATTTATTACAGCTTTATTGTATCAAAAATGCTTTCCAAAAATGCTTTCAGCTATAAGTCTTTTTTAGAAGATGACAAAAATATCTCAAAGAGAAGGAATCGTTGAGTTTATCTTGGTCGAAATGTACTCGTAATAGGGCACAAACCCAACGGTTTTACACACTATATTAGATTCGATTTTGTCTTTATCTGTCATAAGATAAACAATACCATTTTTTCGAAGCAAAAGTTTTGCGCAGTAGGACAAAATAACTTTTCCGTAACCCTTATTTCGATATTCCTTTCTTGTAAACAAAATTCCAATGTCCGGGTCTATTGTTGTACAGAAACTTAAAATCAATTCATTTTGGTCAAGTAATAGATTAACCTTCCCATTTTGTAATAACGAAAGACTGCGTTCCCGCATTTCTTCAATTGTCTTATCATTTAAGCCGTTATATTCCTCATGATAGTAATGTTGAAGCATGAGCGCAACTTCATGTAGATCGTTGAGTTTTCCAAGCCGAATTTTCAGATCATCATTATTGTAATCCTTTATTTCCTTTGATTGGAAAAATATTCGCCTCTTTTCTATTTTGAAATTATCTACTTTGTAAATGCTTATCAGTGTTTTGATTAACTTTTCGTCACCTGCAAGTATATAGTTTGTATATTTATTTAATTCAAAATTTTGTTTTATATCTATAACCTGTTCTGGGCTCCAATTATTCCCGTAGACAAGTAACATTTCGCCATGCAAAATCAAAATCCAGCTACTATCTAAAGTGTTTATGATTGAGGAGTTATATATCGGACTCTGTCCAGTTCTGACTTTTCCAAGGTAAGCATTCAGGTATTTATGTTGATATAAGTTTAAGTCAATTTCTCTAAAGAGAAATCTGTTGAACTCTTTGAGGCTATCTTTAGGTGTAATATTCATTTAAATTAAAGTTTACTCCTGAGTTCATTTTTCATAGCACCCAGCATCACCAAAAAAAAATTACATCCCACATACTTCTCCATAATTGGCCGGTAATATTTCTTCACACCATCAAAATTTAAAACCTCATGCTACAATCTCACCCTTTCACATACCGCAACGCAACACACCCCGATTTAAAACTCCTTAACTCCACAAGCTTTAACGGTGGCAGGCTAATACCGTCTAACAACCTTCTCCCCTCCCCTGCAATTATTGGATGCACCACAAACTGATATTCGTCAATAAGGCCAAGTGCCGTAAGTTGTGCGGCAATATTTACACCACCGATTAAGATATTTTTGCCTGGCTCCTGTTTTAATTTAAGGATGGTGTCCGGCAAATGGGTACTAACAATTTCCGTATTTTTTCCTTCAGCGCTTTTTAATGTTTTTGAGAAAACCACAATTTTATTCACTGCATCGAATGCCTTAGCATATTCATTCTCTGCCTTATCTTCTGATGGATTTTTAGCGAGATCGGGCCAATAAGGGACCATTAACTGGTAGGTTATACGCCCGTAAGCGAATACATCAGTATCCCTCACTAGCTGCGTATAATATCCATATAACTCTTCATCTGGCCCCCCGCCGAATTTGGTGTGGTCGCAGCAGCCATCCAGGCTTATGTTTATTGCAAAGATTACATTTCCCATATGTTTTCTTTAGTTCATATTTTATTCGCTTAACCCCGAAACATTTTTATTATCTGATCAAGGTAACACTTCCCTTCAAATGCCTGGTAACATTATGCATGTTAACCACTGTGCATTGGTAAACAAAAACCCCTGGGCCAAGTAGTTTGCTGCGATAGGTGCCGTCCCACTGATCGTTAATGTCGTTGCTTTCAAATACCTTTTCACCTATACGATCAAACACCTGCAGCTCAAAAAATACTACGTTAGTGGCTATCACACCCCAGGTATCATTGTTCCCATCACCGTTCGGTGTAAAAGCATTGGGTATAAAAATCTTCGTAGCCGGAATGATCTCTACGGTATGGCTCACCGTATCGGTGCAACCGTGCTGGTCGGCTATTTGCAGTTGCACGGTAAAGGTACCGGTGTATTGGTAGGTGGAAGCAGGGTTTTGCAGGCTTGAACCATCACCGGTTCCAAACTGCCAGTTCCAATAAACAGGATCACCTGTTGAAAGATCCCCGAATTGTATCTGCGAATTAAGAAGCTCCGCTTGTTGTGGATTGGGGGCAAACTCAGCAACAGGATGAGGGTAAACATTGATAAAATCGTTGCGCGTTAAGGTGCTGGTACAACCCATGTCAGATGTTACCGTCAGTGTAACGTCATAGGCTCCGTCGGTAGTAAAATTAAAGCTGGTGTTTTGCTGCATCGATGAAAAAAGGCTACCTGCCTGCCAGTTCCAGCTTACATTACTACCACCTGCAATGCTGCTCAAATCATTCAACGTCACATTCAGCGGCACACAACCGTTTGCCGGCACAGCTTCAAAATCCACTACCGGCGAAGGATATACCGTAACCGGTTTTGTAAGGCTGTCCATACAACCCTTATCGCTGGTTACGGTCAGCGTAACATCGTAGGTTCCGCCGGCGGTAAAATTAAAGCCGGTGTTTTGCTGCGCAGAAGAAAAAAGGTTTCCGGCCTGCCAGTTCCATGTTGCAATACTGCCGGTAGCAATACTGCTTTGGTCATTGA
>JAQBNQ010000085.1 GCA_028288545.1 Bacteroidota bacterium | reverse complement strand
TCCTTTCAGAAGGCGCTTTTAACAGGATGCCTTTATAACACCCGGCAAAAATACCCGAATCGCGACCGCTAATTACATCGCTAAAATTATCCGCCATTTCATTATAGTCTCCTATAACAGTATCTGTGGATATTCGGGCAAAGTGGTCAAAGGTCTCATTTGGTCTTTGTGAAATATACATTGTTAATGCCTTACGCGGGAAAGTATCAAGATGGGTCATGGCATTTTCGTCTGCAACATATCCCCGGATAGAAATTAACCTATCAACTTCTTTAAAAAAGGTTGGTTCAATATACCGGCCTGGCTTAAATCCATAAATACGCAAGGCAAACTCCGCTACTATCAGACAAAGCAATAAACTGAAGATGAAGACGACAACTTCCTTGCGCCTTCTCACTAAAAAGGAAAAGATAAAGGCAAGTAAATAAGGGAGCAAAATGAAGCCGGAAAGTAGAAAGCAATACACGGGCAAATGCAACAAAATGACTCTGAAGGGCGCTAAAAATTTTCCGAAGTGCGGAAAGTTTTGATTTAACAGGTTCAGGTCACAGATCAAAAAGAAATTGACCAGCGGTATTAAAAATATCAGCTTAAGAAAAACTCCGATTGCGCATAAAAAACCAATCCAACGTAAAGTTGACCGCATATTGTTCAAAGATAATAGAAACACAATGCGATATGCGGGCAAAGTATTAATGCGGCAACAGAGACCCTTGTCCATTAACATATTTTGCCTTAGGTTTGAACCGTGACTAAGGACCCTGTAGACATCATTGAATGCCCCCGCGATGCAATGCAAGGCATTAAAGAATTTATACCCACCGATAAAAAGATAGCGTATATCAATAAGCTGCTGGGAGTTGGTTATCATTCAATAGATTTTGGAAGTTTTGTATCGCATGATATTATTCCGCAAATGGCGGATACTACTAAGGTTATTGAAGGATTAGACCTGAGCAAAACAAATTCGAAACTGATTGCCATAGTGGCTAACGAGCGCGGTGCAAGTGATGCCTGCGCCTTTGAGCAAATAGATTGTTTGGGCTTTCCGTTTTCGGTTTCCGAAACTTTTCAAATGCGCAATGCGCACTCCACCATTGCCGAAGCAGTAGATCGGGTAAAAGTAATCCGCGAGTTGTGTGCTAAACACAATAAGGAACTTATCATGTACATCAGCATGGGCTTTGGCAATCATTACGGCGATCCATACAGTCCGCAAATTGTGGAGCAATGGGTTGGCAAACTTGCCGAACTTGATATTAAAACCTTTATGCTTAGCGATACGGTTGGCGTGGCTGATCCAACTATCATAAAGTATCTTTTTTCCACGCTTATCCCTGCTTTTCCGGGTATTGAGATCGGGGCACATCTTCATACCGCTCCGCATAACAGCAAAGTAAAAATTGATGCTGCTTTTCAAAATGGTTGCCGCCGGTTTGATGCCACTATTAAAGGCTACGGTGGCTGCCCAATGGCAGATGATGACCTGATAGGCAATATGCCCACCGAAAACCTGCTTAACTATTTTAGCGAAGAGCAACTGGGCAAAAACTTCAGTATCCACGCCTTTGAGGATTGCCTACGGGAGGCTAATAATGTGTTTCCAATGCATTAGAACCCGGCATAGCCGCACGTGGGTTCATTCTCACAAAATAACTCCAAGGCGGCTCCTCTGGAGCGCAACATCCCTATACAACATTACTATAAACAGGCGGTTCCTACGGAACGCAAACCACGTCCCACAAAAGCATTTCGCAAAACCGCTCCAGAGGAGCCGGCTGTTTGTAGTATATCAATAAGGAAGGATTATTGCGCTCCGGAAGAGCCGCCTAAAGAGAACCGACAGAGAATGAACAAGCCCTGGGCATACCCGGTTGTTTCTACTTTTTGACAATACATTTTTATTTAATTTATAAATACCTATACAAGCATTTGAGGTACAAGCATTTAAGTTATTAAATGCAATATGTGGTGTTTCTATTTATATCTATTAATAGAAACAACTTTTTAAGCCAAAACAAAAATTCTTCCCCTTCAATTAGTTTTGTTAATTTTAGTATTGACACACCGTGGTCCGTCATGTTTTCACTAAAACCTGCGCCATGAAAAAAATACTGATCACTCCAATTATGTTGTGCTTTGCTGTTGCAGCAAGTTCGCAAACAAGTATAAAATTTTGCGTAGAAGTTGAGCAACAAGGTAAATGCCAAAGCCAATCGTCTGAATTTACAATTGGTAAAGAGGGTGGAACTATTTCCTTTTTGCTGATGAACCAACGTGGCATAGGGGCCACTAACGTTATGTACCGTATTTTTAAGTTGGAAGACAACGGCACCGAAACATACAGCAGCACGGTTGAGCAAAAAATTGAAAAGAACTGGACCTACGCCTGGCAGGATGTTGTTTTTTACGATGAAGGCACTTATAAAGTAAAGGTGTTCGATACCACGCAGGATGAGTCTTTGCTTTGCAGTGGCTTTGTAAAAATATTAACGCAATAATTCGCAGTTTTGCCGCCGCAGTTTTACCGTTCTAAAATTAAAACCGGTTCTGCCTTTTTTATGGTAAGATTATTATTGCTGTTGGCCGTTGCTTCTTTTACATCCTGCAATCAAAAAGAACAAAAAACAATTGAACCAGCCGTTGCTCAACAACCGGCACCGGCAGCCGCCAAACCCAAACTAAATACGGGGGAAGTCATAGCCTCGGTTCCGCTGGCTATAGACGCAGGGCAAACATATGCTCTCTACTTACCTAAAGGCTATTCAGACTCTGCCAGGTACCCGGCAATTATTTTCTTCGATCCTCATGGCGATGGCTCGCTTCCCCTGAACATGTATCACGAACTGGCAGATAAATACAATTATGTGCTTATCGGCTCAAACAGTTCGAAAAACGGGATGAGTTTTGATTTGCTTGGCCCCATTGCCAATAACCTTGTGGAAGAAGCGAGAACTAAATATTCAATCGACCAATCAAAAATTGCGCTCTGCGGTTTTAGCGGCGGAGCAAAGGTGGCTATGCTAAACGGTTCAACAAATCAATATGTCACTAACATCATTTACATAGGTGCTAAGGTAGATATGAAGCCTACGCACCCCATTGCCCTCTTGGGCTTTGCGGGCATTAAGGATATGAACTACACTGACCTGGTTTCGTTTGATAACGATGTTAACCGCGACCCTGCTCATACAAAACATTACCTGGTTCAATGGAGCGGCAAACATGAATTTCCGACGACTGAACTTATTAAAGATGCTTTCGTTTTTCTGAACACCGGTACAGTGGAAAATTACGAAAAGAAAAAAGCGACAATTTCTGAGGATAAGCTAAAGGAAGAAATGGGTTATAAAGCGAAATATATCAAAGCATTTCAGAGTGAAGACCTGGATTGGTGGAAGAATGAAATTGCGATGCTTAATTCAAAAAAGAAAAGCGACATTATGTTTGAGCGGTTGTTAGGGTTTCTTTCCCTGGCTTGCTATTCTATCGGCAATAGCCAGTTGCAACAAAACAACCTTGTTTTTGCCGAAAAGTTTGCCACCATATATGCCATGGCCGACCCCGGTAACCCAGACTGCCAGACATTGATACAGGATATTAACCGGAAGAAAGGATTGAAATAAATCCAGGTTTAAGATTCATCCAATACCTGCTGTAACACTTTATTCACTTCGTAACTCATGGTCATATTCATAACATGAGAGCCATTCTTTATAGCAATGGGATTTTTGATATAGGAGATGGGAAATAACTGGTCGTTGGTTCCGTGTATATGCACTATATCGGGGCGGTAATTTTCTGATGGTATCCAGTTAATAACGGCATTAACGGCCCATTCGATAAACTCAGGCGCTACATCATTAGTCATGGCTTCAATAACCCGTGCGGCGGGAGAGTCACCCCGGCTATCCAATCTCCGTACCATCAGCTTATTAAAGCGCTTAAAAGTATTGCCTGAAATAAGCCGGTGCAGTTTAAGATACCGCATGGAACGGATAAAAAGCGGCAATTCATTTCTCTGCTTTACTGATGAAATAAGAATCACCTTCTCCGGTTTTATAATGCGCGAAAGTTCCACCGAAACAATGCCCCCGAGCGAAGTACCTACCAGGATAAAGGGGGTTGAAGTATCGATGAGCGCGGCCAACCTACCTGCATATGTACTTATGCTTTCGCCCTTTACCGGTGTAATATGTTCCAACACTATTGCTCCGGGAATGATCTTTAATTGCTGCTGATACATTCTTTTATCTGCACCCAAGCCCGGTAATAAATAAACTTTCATCCTGTTTTTTGGTCTTTATCATTGAAAATAACAATTTAAAATACCCGAAGTTGGCAAATCAATTAATTTTGAAACACTGAAACCCTATGCAATTGAAAGAAGGATTACTTATATACGGATGCTACGGCTACACCGGTAAACTGATATGCGATCACGCAGTTAAAAGCGGAATGAAGCCTGTTTTAGCCGGAAGAGACAAGGAAAAGACAGAAGCGCTTGCCAACGAACTAAAACTGGAATACCGCGTTTTTGACGTTAGTGACGAAAATGTAGTTGCGGAAAATCTCAAAGACTTTAAAGTGGTACTGCATTGCGCGGGTCCCTTTATGTTCACCGCACAAATAATGGCCAAGGCCTGTATTAAAGCGAAAACACATTACCTGGATATAACCGGTGAGATACTTGTATTTGAACAAATGTTTAAGCTAAGCGATGCGGCGACTGAAGCGGGTGTTTTGTTAATGCCTGGCGTTGGCTTTGATGTAGTGCCAACCGATTGCCTGGCTCTTTACCTAAAGGATAAGCTACAGGGCGCGGATTCGCTTGAATTGGGCTTATATCAAAAAGGCGGGAAGTTATCGCATGGAACCGCTATTACAATTGCTGAAAACCTTGGCGAAAGTGGAGCAGTGCGAAGAAATGGAAAACTTGAAGCCGTAGCCAACGGAACGCTTACAAGGTTGATTCGGGTTGATCAGAAAGAAAGAAATGCTGTAGCCATACCCTGGGGCGATGTTTCAACGGCCTATCGTACTACAAAGATCCCCAACATAACGGTTTATAACATCCTGCCTCAAAAACTAATTGAGGGAATGAAAATGAGCAACTACTTTGGCTTTTTCTTCCGCAGCCGGATGTTTAAAAACTATGTGATAAAAAAAATAAAGAAACGCCCCGCCGGACCAAGCGATGAAGAACGGAAAACTGCTAAAAGTGTTGTTTGGGGTGAAGTTAAAAACCCATTGGGCGCATCAAAGCGGGCTATTCTGGAACTACCCGAAGGCTATACACTTACTGCGTGGACAGCCATCAAGATTGCCCAGAACATCCTCCAAAAGTCTCCTCAACCGGGCACCCGGACACCGGCTGCCGTTTTTGGCGCCGATTTTATCCTGCAATTTGAAGGGGTTACCCGCACCGACGTTTAAGGACCTGCCAACATTTACAATTTTCAACTTGTTTTATACAAAACATTTTTATTCTGTTTGCGTATACTAGTGTCGGACACAGTACTATCTTGAGGTACTTAAACATTAATATTTTAAAACAAACAGCGTATAATACGGAAAAACGTATTTTACAGCTTTATTTTTTGCAGACAAATGGCAGGACACCCATTAGAAGAGGAGTACATTACCGTTACAGGAAATTCAGGGGCTGAAATCATTATACGCTTCCGCGATTTGGTTGAGTGGACCAACGAGGGGATATATTGCGTTAACAGCAACGGATTGATTGTTTATGCCAATGAGCGGTTCTGCAAAAATCTCGGTTATACCAAAGACGAGATCATTAACAAACCGGTCTTCAATATCATTTACGGCGAAGAAAATGTAATGCTCTCCAAAACCAAACTGGAGTTGAGAAAGAAGGGAATATCAGACAACTATGATATTCAAATGAAGAAGAAGAATGGTGATCCGATTTGGGTGCGAATGAGCGGGAAACCTATCATAGATACCAAAGGTGAGTTTATGGGCGCCATTGTAATTAGCACCGAAATTGCAAAACAGCGGCGGCTAGAGGAAGAATTGGTTTACGCCAAGGAAGACCTTGAAATGAAAGTACTGGCACGTACCCGCCAGTTGTTTGAGGCCAACAACATGCTTAATGATGAGATCAAAGAGCGGAAGCTGGCAGAGGTTTCTTTAAAGAACAGCGAGAAAAGATTCCGGGATATATATCTCAACTCGCCCGATGCCATTTATATACAAAGTCTTGATGGCGTAATATTGGATGTAAACGAGGCAACTTGTCGCCTTCATGAAACAAAACGCGAAGAGCTGATAGGCAAAACAATTTTTGATATTTCGCCGGAACGCATTCATTTGGATTTGAGGATACGGCAGCCAAAGATCATCAATGGCGAGATATCGAAATTTGAAAGCGAAAGCCTTGCAGCGGAAGGCAAGATCATACCGGTTGAAATAAGCGCTGCCCTTATCGATTTTCGCGATCAGCGGGCTTTGCTGGTGCATTTGCGCGACATAACCGACCGGAAGCACAACCAGCAATTATTACAGAAGCTGAATAGCGAACTGGAAGAAAAAGTTGAAGAGCGGACCCGCGAGTTGCAGGAAATGAATGTACGAATGCAACTTGAAATTGCCGAAAAAGAAAAGATACAAAACGAGTTGCAAAGGCAGAAGGACTTCCTTCGTTTAATTATTGATTCTACGCCTAACCTGATATTTGTAAAAGACGAAAACGGAAAATACCTCCTTGCTAACGAATCAGTGGCACGTTTTTACAACATGAAGCCTTCTGAAATGGAAGGACATTCAGATTCAGAGAACCACTTCAGCAAAAAAGATATTGAAGATTTCAAAGAGCAGGATGACCAGGTGCTAGCGGTGGGTAAAGAAATTCAGTTTCCCGAGAAAAGCATTTTTAATCGCGAGACAGGTGAAAGAATATGGCTGCAAATG
>JAQBNQ010000560.1 GCA_028288545.1 Bacteroidota bacterium | reverse complement strand
CTGAAATCGAAAGTTGATCCCGATGGAGGAGTGGTTTTTGCATATCACGTTTCGGACCCTGAACGCTATGGGGTGGTTGAATTTGATAAAGCAGGAATTGCTATTTCAATTGAAGAAAAACCCACTGAGCCTAAATCGAATTACGCGGTGCCCGGCTTATATTTTTACGATAATCATGTTGTAGAAATTGCAAAGAACCTGAAGCCAAGTCCGCGCGGTGAATATGAAATTACAGATGTAAACAAGGCGTATTTGCAGCAGGGCAAATTGCAGGTGGGTATATTAGACCGCGGAACAGCATGGCTGGATACCGGTACCTTTGATTCGTTGATGCAGGCCTCGCAATTTGTGCAGGTAATTGAGCAAAGGCAAGGCCTTAAAGTAGGTTGTATTGAAGAAGAAGCATGGCGCCAGGGATTTATTTCAACCGCTCAGCTCAAAACTTTATCCGAACCTTTGATGAAGAGCGGATATGGAAAGTATTTAAGAGAATTGATCAGCTAAGACCCCCTTGGATATTCCGCCCAAAGCGGAAACATCTTAAAAATATAGGCGATGAAAACAAAAATTTTAGTTACAGGAGGAGCAGGTTTTGTAGGTAGTTGCCTGGCAGATAAGCTGCTGGAAAACCCCGATAATTTTGTTGTAATAGTGGATGATCTTTCTACCGGCAATAAAAAACGCTTACCTGCAAACAACAACGACAACTGGAAATTTATTAAGTGCAATTGCAACGAATACCGCGACATAGCAGACATTATGAGCTCGTACACGTTTGATTACGTGTTTCATTATGCGGCGGTAGTGGGCGTTAAACGCACTTTGGAAAACCCGGTGTCTGTGCTTAAAGATATCCAGGGAATAAAATACATACTCAACCTTTGCAAAAACACAGGAGTAAAAAGGGTTTTCTTCTCCTCTTCATCCGAAGTGTACGGCGAACCTTTTGAGCACCCGCAAAACGAGTTTACCACACCGCTTAATTCGCGTTTACCCTATGCCGTGGTAAAAAATGTGGGCGAGGCTTTCCTCCGTTCATACAAACAGGAGTTTGATCTTGACTACACCATCTTCCGCTTTTTTAATACTTACGGACCTAAGCAGAGTAACGACTTTGTAATGTCGCGCTTTATAAAGGCTGCTTTAGCCGATCAGAAAATAAGCGTTTACGGCGATGGCTTGCAAACACGAACTTTCTGTTACAAAGACGATAATGTTGAAGCCTGTGCCAATTCGCTTTACAATAGCATTTATGTAAACGACGTAGTGAATATTGGCAGTGATTTTGAAACTACCATACTTGACCTGGCAAAATTGATAGTAAAAATTACAAACTCCAAATCAGAGATAGTTCACTTGCCCGCTTTGAAGGAAGGGGATATGACCCGCAGAAAACCGGATATAAGCAAGATGAAACAATTGTTAGGCAGACCGGTGATAACACTGGAGGAGGGAATTAAAAAGACCATTGAAAGCGGACAGTATAACTTTTAGAATAGTTGACTGTTGCTGGTTGTCAGTTGCCAGGAACAGCCAAAAAGAAGAAGCATGAGTTCAAAAATTTTAGTTACGGGAGGCTGCGGTTATATTGGGTCTCACGCAGTGGTTGACCTTTTGGACAATGGATTTGAGGTAGTAAGTATTGACAATAACATCCGTTCCCGGCCAACTACTCCCGATCTGATTTATAACATTACGGGTAAAAAGATCAAAAATTATTGCATTGACCTATGCGATAAAGAAGCTACCAAAAAAGTTTTTGAACAGGAAGGAAAAATAGATGGCATCATTCATTTTGCCGCACTTAAGTCGGTTCCCGAATCGGTTAATAAGCCTTTACTCTACTTTAAAAATAACCTTGATTCGCTCATTAACCTGCTTGAGTTAACTGAAGAATTCGATATAAAGGATTTTGTTTTCTCTTCTTCGTGTTCGGTATATGGTAACACTACCGACCTGCCTGTTACGGAACAGACCCGTCTTGAAAAAGCAGAATCGCCTTACGCCCGTACCAAGCAAATGGGGGAAGAAATTATTCGCGACTTTTCAAAAATATTCAGGGCGCGGTTTATACTGCTGCGTTACTTTAACCCTGCCGGAGCGCATGAAAGCGGAAAAATGGGCGAAGACTCCACCTCTCCAAATATAACAGAGCTTGTTCCACGTATCACCGGAACGGCTAGCGGTAGGTTTCCGGAATTTAATGTGTTGGGTAGTGACTATCCCACCCGCGATGGTACCTGCGTTCGCGATTATATACATGTAATGGATATTGCCAACGCTCATACTAAAGCATTGCAATACCTGGTAGGCGGAAAAAATAAATCAAACTGCGAAGCGTTTAATCTTGGTACGGGTGATGGTGTAACGGTATTGGAAGCTATTCAGTCATTCGAAAAAGTAAGCGGCGTAAAACTGAATTGGAAATTTGGCCCGCGCCGCCCAGGCGATGTGGTAGCCATTTACGCCAATAACAATAAGGCCAAAACTGAATTGGGCTGGCAAATAACCCGCGACCTTGATACCATGTTGCTTACAGCATGGGTGTGGGAAAAGCATTTGAACACCATTAAATAACGAATTGCTTTTATCCTCATTTCTTTTCTTCTCCACCTAAAATCCTGAGGCCCTGTGTTTCGATTAATCCATTAAAGCTTAATGCCAAGCTTATTTGCGATATCCTTTGGCAATGCGTGTTTGTTAACCATAATACAAGTGGTTTTGTACAGGAAATACGGCACAGAGCAATAAAAAAAACCGTTCAGATCATTTTTATCGGTACCCCACGAGTTTTTTACCAGGTAATAAGGCTGGTTGTTTTGGTCGGTAGCAGTGCCTATAAGTTGCATTCCATGATCGTCGGTTGTTGTCAGGTTATCAAATGCATCCTGCCTGTTTTTTTGTGTAATGACTTTTTCGGGCGTAGGTTTTGTAAACATGGAATCCTTTTCCTCCTTGCTCATGTCGTCAAAATCTTTTACCGGCACTATGGCCACACCATTTTTAAATGAAAACCCTTTTTCACTCACATCACTGGCCCAGCCTATTGAATAATTATTGGCGATAGAGTTATCGGCAATTTTTTTAAAGTCTTCCAACGGCACATTATACACCATACCATTTGCCCAATTATCGGACACTTCTAAAATAAAAGGGCTGTAAAAAGGATGATGACTGAAAGAACTGACTTCGATATAATCATCGGGGTTAATGCCCATTTCTTTTGCAAACGATTTTGGTGTATAGGTTTTGCCCTTGTAGGTAAAATTTTCAGGAGGCGCTCCAAGGTATCCGTCCAATGCCCCGATAAAAGCTGCTTTCCAATTGGGATTCAATCCGCCATCGGGTGTTTTTATCATGGCATCCAGCATGGCCCGTAACACAGCATCCATTTCATTATGTACAGGCTTTTCAGTTCCGGTTGGCATTCCTGAATATGCTTCAAAAGGTATTACCCCATACTCGCGTATAGCATTGATAACATCGTGTAATTCACCGCCACCACCAAAGCCCGTAGCACCTTTATAACGCACGTAGTGTTCTGCTTTTTGTATATACATGTTACGCACTACAAACATTTCGCTCAGGTTAACATCGCCCTTGCCCATGCGCAACAGTTCCGACTCAATAAATGAGTTAGCCGAAAAACACCAGCAGGTGCCTGATTTATTTTGATTTTTTACAGGAGTAACCGCAATTGTTTTTTGAATGGTAAAGGTGTATCCGCCGCCTTTTTTGTTGGTGTTGATGGTGGGCTGGGCAGCCGCAGTTAAGCTGGCGAAACCAAGAATAGCAATGCAGATATTTTGAATGAACTTCATGCTGAGGATTTGTGGCGCTAAGCTAAAATAAAAATATAAGTAGGTTTCAGGGTGCGCCGAACTAGTTCCTATTGATTCTTATTCGCTAACTGCCCACAAGCGGCATCAATATCCTTTCCCCTGCTGCGACGAACAGCCACGCTTACGCCCCGGTTGCGCAGGTAGTTTACAAACTCGTTCCGCTTTTCCGATTTTGCTTTTTTAAAGTCCACGCCTTCAACATTATTATACTCAATGATATTGATAAAGGCCGGTACCTTGTTGTATAGTTCAATCAGGTGGTCGGCATCTTCAAGGCTATCGTTAAACTTATCAAACAGGATATATTCGAAGGTTATTTTGTTGCCGGTTTTTTCGTAGAAGTATCTTAACGAGTCAAACACTGTTTCAAGATTATTGGAATGATTTATGTCCATGATCTTGTCGCGCTTTTCATCTACTGCAGCGTGTAGCGAAAGGGCAAGATTAAATTTCATGCCTTCGTCCGTTAATCTTTTAATGCCTTTTGCAATACCGGAGGTAGAAACCGTAATCCGTTTTTGCGCCATGTTCAATCCATCCGGCGAGGTGATGATGCGAATGCTGTTCATCACATTGTCGAAATTAAGCAAGGGCTCGCCCATGCCCATGTAAACAATATTGGTAAGTGGCTTTTGACTATGCTCCAAAGCATATTTGTTTAGCAGTACTACCTGGTCATAAATTTCTCCGGCATCCAGGTTTCGTTCGCGCTTTAAAAAACCTGTAGCGCAAAACGAGCAACTGAGCGAACAGCCTACCTGGCTTGATACGCAGGCGGTATTGCGGTCATCATCGGGTATCATTACTCCTTCAATCAGGCGTTGATCGTGCAGCCGCATTCCCAGTTTAACAGTGCCATCCGTACTTTTTTGAATAACACCTTCCGAAACAGGCAGTATTTCGAACTGGTCCTGCAGTTTAATGCGCAGGTCTTTTGAAAGGCTGGTCATCTCGTCGATGGAGCGGGCCGATTTTTTCCATAGCCATTCGTGCACCTGTTTTGCCCGGAACTTAGGTTCTCCCAGTTTCTCAAACTCTTTGATCAGTTCTTCGGTCGTAAATTTTCGAATGTCCTTCTTCATGGTAATGGGGCGCAAAGATACCAGTTATAATGCGGAATTCGGATTGTGGAACGCGGAATTAAAAATCCTTATCCTTAAATAGGTTGACAAATCAGGGTTGACACTTAAAAATGTGTCAACCTTGATTTTTAGATGCAAGTGTTTGATTATCATTTATATATATCAATATGTCAACCGTGCCGAAATTTGAAAAGTGTCAACCATCCTTTGGCTAATAAGGATGACCGAGCCTAAAACGAAAAAGCCGCCTCAAATTTACTTGAGACGGCTTTTATATCGTGCATTAGCTTAATACTAATGAGGTGATGTTGCTGTTTTAGCAGGTGGCGCTACCGGAGATGGTTGAGCCGGTGTTGCTGCTCCCGGAGGAGGTGTTTGTCCTGCATTAGGATCGTTAACAGTTCCCTGAATTTTCAGAGTTTCGTTAGGATTCTTTGCATTAGAGGTAACGGTTACTGTTTTAGTAAACGGACCTACGCGGTTAATGTCGTAGTGAACGGCAATGCTTCCAGCCTTACCAGGAAGGATAGATTCTGTAGGGCAAGTTGGAACTGTGCATCCACAAGATCCACGGCAGCTTGAAATGATAAGAGCTGACTTACCTACGTTAGTAAATTTGAATTCGCGCTTTGCATTGGTTTCATCGCCTTTGGTTACGGTACCGTAATCAACAGTGGTGCTTTCCCACTTAAATTCCGGAGCATTAGGATCCGGTGCTGGCGTTGAAGTTGCATTCTGTGGCGCTTGCGCAAATGCAAAGATACTTGCACCGGCGAAACTTAACATCAGAAATAATTTTTTCATCGTTGTTGTTTTAATTGTTTTAAAATTGGGTTATCGTTTCTGGTAATAACAAATGTAATGCCTTTTTCCACTTTTCATGCCTTAGTGCCGGGTACCTTTAACGTTTTTTTACATGATACAAGTTTAAATCAATCAATATTAAGCTTTGTACATTTTAAGTGAAGTTTCCATGTAATGGGTTTTATTTCATCGGTATTCCATAGGGGGTTTAGCCTGGGCAATAACATTTCAAGGGGGTCGGACTTGTGCTGGGCAAGGTAGTTATTATAAGACGACCAGCTTTTTATATAATCTATCCAATGGGCTTTGGTCCAGTTCATTTTGCAAACAAAATCGGGTGTTTTAATGGGGGTAAACGGAAAAGGAAGCGTGGTGTAACTGTTCCTTACATACCATCGGCCCTCCGGCCAGTACTTTTCTAAAAAGTCGTACATAAACCAGGCCATTAGCGCATCCATTTCGGGATTGATGATAGCTTCGGAATATGCCCAAACGGCCAAAATGCCATTGGCTTTTGACACACGCTGGGCCTCTTTGTAAAACCTGTCATGTTCAAACCAATGTGCCGCGGTTGCAACAGTTATCAAATCTACCGAATGATCCTGCAGCCCGCTTTCCTCCGCCGTAGCTATCTTATACTCTATATTAGTACGGACCATGGCATTTTGTATTTGTTTCCCACTACCATCGGTTGCAATTACCTTTTCAAAATAAGGAGATAGCGAAATTGCCGCTTGTCCGTTGCCCGTTGCACAATCCCAGCAAAGTTGCCTTGAAGGCGAAATACCTGCCAGGTATTCGAACAGTTCATCGGGGTAGGTAGGCCGCGCTTTCAGATAGATTTCTGCTTGGCGCGAAAAATGATCCTGGAAAGTCATTGTGTTTAATTGTAAAGCAAAGCTAAGGGTTCTAATGAAGTATTTTTACTTCGCGAACCGGTCCCGCTTTTTGGCAAAACAATGCCCGATTTTCCGGTACTTTTTACTTTATGGAAATAATTCACTAACATTTGTACTCAGAATTAAATACGTAACCGGATTAACGGACCAAAAAATGAAGATCTAAAGCTGCTTTATGAAAAAAATTTACGCCCCTTTAATTGCCCTTGTTCTTTTTAATTTTTCGCTCAAAGCCCAGGTTCCACCTAATGGTAAGCTGGACGACATTACTGACTTCAGCAGTAAAATAACAGTGCCCTTTGTTATGCCTGATGGCGTAAAACTGATGACCGATCTTTATGTACCTCAACTGCGCGATTCAATGCGTTTGTCGTTAGGTACAGTTAACATTCTCGGCACAACCGTAGTAACAGATACTATCACTTTTCTTCATGTTGGACAGCAGATAATTTTTTACGATTCAATTAATGGTCAGCCTAATCCTGATCCTTATCAATTGCCAACCATTTTTACCCGGACTCCTTACAGCAAGGGCGATTGGGATCCGCTGGGTTCAGTGTTACCTTTATTAGGGTATAGTTATGTGTTGCAGGATATGCGTGGAAGATACACTTCGGAAGGGGTTTATTTTCCGATGTACTCGGATAGCTGGAACAAAAATGCATATCACAAACAAGGACATGTGTTGGATTACTTGCCAGCTACAGATCCTAAGTTTTCAAACAGGCACGAGGATGGTTACAACTCCATTAAAGCTATTGAAGAGTTAACGGTTCCCGGTTTATATGCCGGGTTGCCGCACACGAACGATAAACTGAATAACGGCAGCATTGGTATGTTTGGTGCATCGGCACTTGGTAACACCCAATTACAATTGGCACTTGCCCACAGAATAAAAGATTCAATTCCGCACCTTAAATGCTTAATGCCAATTGTGGCTACTACCGAG
>JAQBNQ010000055.1 GCA_028288545.1 Bacteroidota bacterium | reverse complement strand
AAGCAACTGCAACATTCTTGCGGCCAATTGTACATCTTCGGCAACTGCGCTTTCCTTTTCCTGCAAAACGGGCCATAAATTATCCAGCGATTCTTCATGTTTACCCAATGCAAAACATACGTAGGCCATCAGGTATTGAAGGGTAATGCGGTTATGTTTTACAATTTTATCCCCAAATTCTCTTAAGCCTGCCTGCACAGTTTTAATTTTGAGATAAGCGGCTGTAAAATTTCCGCCTGTTATCAGGTAGTTGATTTCAAGCAAATAGCCCAACCTGAAAACATTTGCATTAAAATTGATAAGCTTTTTAAAGGCCGGAATTTTTGTAAGCCCACGCAATTTAAGCAGCCCCTCATCAAGCATTCTATACTTACGCAATACCAGGCAATCAATTAAAAAATTATTGAGTACGGAAAAATACCGGTCGCTGTGCAGTTTCATTAACAGGCTGTTTTCATCCAGTACTGCAAGAAACTTTTTGTTGTAGTTGAATGCCTGTTCAGTTTCAAGATTGGCAAAGTGATACAAGGCTTTAACCTGGTAATAATCGAGCCTGGCTTTTAATGTGGTAGCTTTTTTCTCACTCCCGTATTCGGGCATTTGTAAAATGGTCTTCATCCTTACCGCCAGTTCCTTACCGCGAATACCGGAATCGTATTGCATTTTATATGCCAGGCTGCTGGTGTAACGATACCGGCTGGTAATTTCCATTTCGCTCAAAACGGTGCTTGTTTCCTGCATCCAATGCTCTAATTCTTTTTCACTAACCTGCCTGTAATACTTTCGGGCCTTTAGCATCATCTTTAGATTCTGGAGTTCAATCTGACCCTCGTAGTGTTCCATATCGATGGCCATTTTCCAAAGGCTGTTAATTCGTTTTTCGCAGGAAGCAAAGAGGCCCTTTTGGAGCAGCAAATGACATTGATTTATACTGCGCAGTAACTGTTGCTCCACATTTGTAAACAGATCTGCCTGGTGCAGCGCATTAAGCAACTGCTCAAATAACTGTTTTTTTAATACCGAGTAGTGGCCCGGATTTTTCTGATAACCCAATTCTTTTCTACTCAATTCATTGTCATATTCCTTTTGCTTGCGAAGAAGGTTAAATAATTTTAGGTAGCGATTATCTGAACTGTCGCTGTGTTTTTGCAGGTACAACGAGCAGTATCTTCTTTCAGAAAGGCTTAAATTGGTTACCAGGTGGTGCAATTCGCCCGAAGATGTTTTCACAGACTTTTAAGTTATGGAATACAAATTACGTATTTTTATACAAAAGGAAGGAGGCTATTTTTTATAGATAAATGTGAGACGTGATTATTGAGTATAAGTTAATAACATTGATTTATAAACTTGTAATTTAAGGTTAAACATTTGGTTGCTGGTTAATATAGTATGGCGTTTTTTTGTGTCAGTAAAATCAAAGAGTATGAAAACGAAAAAAATATTGCTGTCTGCCGGTTTAATATGCCTTGTTGCTGGTTCGCTCATAGCATCTAACTGGACCAATTTTTCCAACATTACAAAGATCAACCAGGTTGCTGTATATAATAATAACGTTTGGGTTGCTGCAACTGGCGGCCTTTTGAGTTATGATAAAACTACTGGTGCGAAAACCTTTTTTTCGAAGGATGTAGATAAACTTCCTTCTCTGTCGGTTGAGAAGGTTGTGGTTAACCAACTGAACGGCAATGTTTGGATAGGTACATACGATAATGGTCTTGCTGTATATAATGGCACTAGCTGGACTCATTTCGCATTTCCGGATCCAACAACTATGCTGTACCAACTGAGAATAGCTGCTAACGGAACTGTGTGGTGCGCAACCAGCTTCGGTTTATATAAACTTGAAAACGGACAGTTTACCAGTTACCTTGCAAATAACTCGCAGTCGGTAGCATCAGCTTGGGATATTGACCTGTTTCCCAATGGTAAAATCCTGTACGGACAATCTCTTCCATTTATTTTCGATCCTGCCACTAACCAGGTGCAGTTTATTAACTCAACATCCCAGGCCTATTCGCGCTCAAAGGTGTTGGTCAAAAATGATTCCGTTTTCTACTTCGCTACCGATCATCGCCAGCTTTCCGAATTCCATGATACGACAGAAGTTGACACCCTGGAAACAACTTTTGAGATTGAGCAAATGCAGGTGAGTAATACAGGTACACTTTTGGCTTTGGGCGATGACCATTCCGTTTATGAAAAGATTGGACACGCAATGAATCCGGTATCTTTTTCAGATGGTAGTTTAGAAGCTTTTTGTATCGGTGATAATAACGAAAAGTGGGGCGCAGGAGTAAACAATGATTTTGGCCAGCTTTTCCATCTTAACAACAGCAACCAATTAGATATTGCAGATTTGCGCCACACCGGTATCGGCAGCAACTGGCTGTATCATTTACATCGTACCGAAGACAATAATGTTTTGATAGTTCATGCAGATAGTATTCAGAAATTTGATCTTGGCACTAATACATTCTCTCGATCATGGAAACTGAATGGTTTTATTTCTAACAATGGTATGGCGCTGCAGTTAAATGGAAAGCTGTACGTTGCTACCTCATACGAATATTTTTACGAGTATTCCGCAGGTCAATGGAATCAACTCGGCAATGGAATTCTGCCATCGCCCGAAGTAGATAAACTGGCTACTGATAATTCAGGAAATCTTTGGCTTGCCGGCCCCGGTTACCTGGCTAAGTATGATGGCACGAATTTTACTTTGTTTACTTCACAAAACGCACCGGTGTTAACTCCTAATTTATATGTGCGCGATATTCTTTGCGATTCAACACGAAACACTGTTTGGGTGGCGACCTATAGCGGCATCATCCGCTATACGGGTGGCGTTTTTTCTTTGCTTAACGACACGAATACCAGTGGTATACAGCAATACTATGGTGCTATTGAAACCATTAAGGAAGATGCTGCGCACAACATTTGGTTCGGAACGGTATATGGAGGCGTTTTAAAGTACGATGGCAATTCATTCTCCACCATGCTATTGCCGAATACTGTGGGCAACCAGGTGGTTACAAGTATTGAATTTATTGGCAGTTCCATGTACGTAGGAGATAATCTTAACGGCGTGTGGATATACGAGAACTCCGTGTGGGACAGTCTGAATATGTATAACTCGGCCATTTCAACAAATTTTGTTACCTCCTTGTTGGCAGATAGAAATGGAAATTTATGGATTGCCGGACAGCAATTTGGCGCAGACGTTTACAATAAAAACGGGGTTAGCGTAACTTCAATTCGTGATGTTGAAGCGGTAGAACTTAAAGTTTATCCTAATCCATCGCACGGCAGATTTTTTGTTGAAACTCCTTTGGCCGCAGAAATATCTGTTTATGATATATCGGGTAAATGTTTGCAGGTATTCAAAAGCAATGAGCGCAAGTCAATTGTTGATCTGTCAAATGCTGCACCTGGGATGTACATAGCAAGCATAAAAACCGGGTCTGGTGTCCAAATGGTCAAGCTGATAAATCAGTGATCAATGGCCTTCGGGCTCATCACCGGTAATATTCATGCCGCCGTTTTTATAGCCGTAAAGAATATCCCAAACCGTTTGCACATGGTAAACGGCATTGCTAAAATGATTGGATAGTACAATTATCGTTGTTGTGTCCTGTATGTTGCGGTAAAAAACGGTGTTGTTTCCGTGCCACCATCCGTTGTGATATACCAGGTAATTGCCGTCGGGCTTTTTTGTTAGCCTCCATCCATAGCCATAGTTCCTATCTCCCTTGTGTTCAAAACTGCGCGGGCTATAGGCTTCCTTCATCATCTCCTGCGATAAAAGTTTCCCTTTATAAAATCCCTGGTCCCATTTAAACATATCGCTTACGGTGCTGTATACACCTTTGTCGCCCACCGCCCCGTCAAAGCAATCGTCATGCTGTATCTGCCATTTTGAATTATAGCTAATAGCGATCTTTCTGTCGGTACTGTCAGAAAAATCATAAATGAAAGTATGCTTCATGCCCAGCGGTTCAAAAAATGTTTCGTGCATAAAGTCTTTAAACTTTTTGCCTGTCACCTTCTCAACAATGCTGGCTAATAAAACATAGTTGGTATTACAGTACTCGAATTTTTTGTTGGGCCTGGCGTTGATAGGCGGATGAGTCCGTATCATCACATCGATAACATTTTGATTGGTCAGGTATTTTGTTTGATCCACTACGTTAGCATTGCAGAAGTATAAATAGTTGGGCAGGCCCGAACGGTGATCAAGAAGATCCTGCACCCGGATATTTTTATAAGGAAGTTTTGGAAAAAACTTTTGCAGCGTGTCGTCGATAGCAAGTAGCTTGTGTTCTATACACCACAAAACGGCGGTGGCAGTAAAATTTTTTGAAACGGATGCCAATTGAAACGCGGCGGTATCATGCATCAGATCCTTGTTTCTGAAATCGCAATAGCCAAAGCATTTTTCGTAAACCGGGTTTCCGCTTACCGAAATTAAAACGCTTCCGCTAAACCCGGCATGTACACTTCTATCGGTAAAAAACGAATCCAACTCGTCATACAATCGCTGCAGGCGTTTGGGTTCGGTGCTATCCACCACTACGGGATTTACTTTAGCAACAATTACGGGCCGCCTTGCTTCATTTTTTTTTTCAATAAAATGAAAGGCCAGTAGTCCGCCGGCAAAAACAACAGGTAATAAAAGCCACAATTTTTTCACGGGTGGAAAATAGCTGAAAATATCTTTAACAGAACGGGGTAAAGGGGCTGATACCTAAATAATTGTACTCACGTAATGTTGATTAAATGCTTTTGAAATCCGACGGGATGAAACTCTTTTGGTGCGACTCCGTAACACTTAAAAATTATAGAAAAGAAAGCTCGTATTTGTGTTTTTTAGACTGATTTTAAATTAGGGCCTGAAACCATTGGTATCATTAGGTTTTAAAAGATAATGAAAAAAAATATTCCAAAATATTTGGAGAAACAATTTAACGGGCTTTATCTTTGCATCAACAAAAACAAAAAAAAACAAAAAAATGATTCGCAAACACACCTATCAGATATCGCTCGGGGGATTTAATCCCGGCCAGGCGGACCGTGTGTTACGGGACTTTTGCAAAAACAT
>JAQBNQ010000026.1 GCA_028288545.1 Bacteroidota bacterium | reverse complement strand
TTTAAAAAAAGACCCGATGGCTCTTATGCACTGCATCTGGAGCACGAAGAATTAAAGATAAGCGCTGACCTGGTTTTTAAACCACAAAAACCGCCAACACGTCACGGAGATAATGGCGTTGTGCGTGGTGTTTCGGCGGAAGACATGTTTTACTATTTCATTCCCCGCAATCAGATTACAGGCAGTATTAAAGTTAAAGAAGAGAAGTTTAATATAAAATCCGGTAGCGGCTGGTACGATCATGAGTTTGGATGCCATCCTGATAAAAAGGATGATGAGGGAAAGAAGGATGTTTCCTGGAACTGGATTGCTATTCAGTTAGATAATGGATGCGAACTTACTGCTTACGATCTTATTGATCTCCGAACCGGAGAGGATTGCGGCTCGTTTGTTATTCTGATTGATGAAAAGGGTAAGCGCCATCATTCCAATATTTTCCACCTAAAGCCAATTGGCGAACGTTGGACAAGTACAAGAACCTTCAATAATTATCCGGTTAGCTGGCAATTGGAAGCGCCTGACTTTAAGTTGGCAGTGGAAGCTCACGCAGCATTTCCTAACCAGGAGTTTGCAACAATAATTTCAAAGCCTGCATTTTGGGAAGGGCGAATGAATATTGCAGGTACCTATAAGGGGAAAAAAGTAACAGGTACCGGTTATATCGAACGTCACGGCTTTATGAACAGCACCAACATGAAGGATTTCCTGAAAGCTGTTTCAAAAGAAACCCTTAAATCTGTAAAGAAGATAGTACCTACCTCATTCGATAATGAAAAGTTTACCGAACTGGTTTCTAAGAAAGGAAATACCCATCTTATCAATGGGCTTGACAAAAAAGCATATATCGAGACCTTTATAAAGCCAATTCGAACAATTACTGACCGCGGGGGGAAAACATGGCGTTCTTACGCAACCATTGCGTGTTGCGATATAGTAGGCGGTAATTCTCAAAAAGCAATTGATTGGTTAGCCTTGCCAGAATTGATGCACGTAGGCTCGTTAATGGTTGATGACGTGCAGGATGGTTCCAAAGTACGTCGTGGAGGACCTGCTGCCCATTTAATGTTTGGCGAACCAACAGCGATCAACTCAGGAACAGCGGCTTATTTTTTAGGGCAGATATGTATTTATCGGGCTAAGGATGCGATAGAAAAGAAAATACAGGTTTACAACTGGTACTTTGAGGCCATGCGGGCTTCGCATAGCGGCCAGGCCATGGATATTTACGGGTTGGATTATATGATACCCGGCGCCTTAAAGAGCGATAGCACCGCCAGGTTACTCGCGAAAAGAGTTATTGCTACGCATAGACTTAAATCTGCCGCACCGGCCAGTTATCTGGCGCAAATAGGTGCCTTAATTGGTGATGGAACTCCTGAGCAAATTGCAGGTTTAGGAAATTACTTTGAAACACTTGGTATATCGTTTCAGATAATTGATGATACACTGAACCTTAAAGGATTTAAAGATCATCTTAAAACCAAAGCAGAGGACCTTACCGCCGGCAAAATTACTTATCCGGTTGCCAAGGCTATGGCTGTGTTAAGTAAACCCGATCGTAAACGTCTTTGGGAAATTGTAAGCGCTAAAACAAGCGACCTTACTTTACTTGCTGAAGCTGTGGCTTTAATGGATAAGCACAATGTGATAGAGAACTGCGAGAAGGAAGCGAAAAACAGGCTGGAAAGGGCCTGGAAAAAACTTGATCCATTGGTGCGCGATAGCATGGTTAAGTTGAATCTACGCGCCTTCAGTTGGTTTGTACTTGAACGTACTTATTAGGATTTAAGAAATCAATTTACGTAAAGGCATTTACAGCTTTTATCACATATTCCACTTCTTCCATTGTCATAACGGGACTAATGGGTAAGCTTATTACTTCGCGGTGGAGTGCTTCGGTAATCGGCAATGACAAATGGTTCAGCTCTTTATAAGCTACCTGTTTATGGGGAGCAATGGGATAATGAATAAGTGTTTCAATCCCTTGTTGTAGCAAATACTGTTTAAAGCGTTCACGCTCTTTTATCCTTACCACAAATAAATGCCAAACGTGCTCATTCTGATCATTAGCTACCGGCAGCTTTACAGCGCTGTTTTTTATTCCTGATAGGTATTTGTTTGCAACTGTCCTTCTCAACTCATTATCCTGTTCAAGATGTTTAAGCTTTATGGAAAGCATTGCTGCCTGTAATTCATCCATACGGTTATTTTCGCCCGAGTACAAATGCTCATACTTTTTTTGCGATCCATAGTTTCGTAGTGCTGTTATAACCTCTGTTAACTTGTTGTTGTTCGTAGTTACAGCACCCGCATCGCCTAGTGCGCCCAGATTTTTAGCCGGGTAAAAACTATGCGCGGCAGCATCACCTAATCCTCCGGAACGCTTTCCATGGTATATTGCACCATGCGACTGAGCGGCATCTTCAATCACTAATAAACCATGCTTTTGGGCTACCGTATATATCGCATTCATTTCGGCAATTTGGCCATACAGGTGTACCGCAACGATTGCCCTTGTTTTAGGAGTAATGCTTTGCTCTATCAGCGCGGCAGAAATGCAATAGGTTTTTTCGTCTGGTTCTACAAGTATGGGAACCATCTTATTGGCGGTAACGGATAAAAGGGTGGCAATAAAGGTGTTTGAGGGTACGATAATTTCGTCACCTACTGCCAATTGTCCCAGTTCCTTATAACCTTTAAGAATAAGTTTTAAGGCATCCAGTCCGTTCGAAACCCCGATGCAGTGTTTTGTTTGGCAGAAAGCAGCGTAATCCTTTTCAAAGGCCTGTACCCTATTGCCCAAAATGAAATGTCCGCTTTGAACCACTTCCTCATACGCGGCTTTGAAGGACGATTCGTACTGCTTATTGATCTTTGTGAGATCAAGAAAAGGAATTTTCATATTCACCTTGCAAAATAGAAACCTCCGGCGAAATTTTGACCTCAATTTTGTCTTGAGGCGGGTTTGCGCAAAATTTTACCCGAAAAGTTTTTAACAATGCTCTTTATCTGTGCGTTTTTTATGTTTTATTTCTTCGACTTTTATACATTTACGTCTCTAATTGTTTCACTTAATTTTAAAAACTAAATATGTCAAGATTATTTACACTTGTTTTTGCTTGTGCTTGTTTGTTGATGTACACTGGTACATCGGCTCAGTGCACCATTAATACAGGAAACACCACTACCGGCTTTACGCCTAATCCTGCGCCTAATATTACGCAGGGTGTTCCTTACACTTTAACCGTGCAGTTGTATGTACCTACAACATTAGGACCTGCAACTATTGATTCTGTTCACGTAGATAGTATTGGAAACGTGCCAAGCGGATTGACTTATGTTTTCAACCCGGCATCAGGAACTGTTGTTGGAGGTGGCCGTGGCGCAATCTGTTTTTCAGGAACAACCAATGCTCCTGTAGGAACAGATAGTTTAGTATTTCATGGTAATGCGTACACCAACTTTGGCCCGGTTTCGCTTACAAACAGTTTAGTAGCAGGTCAATTTCACTACGAACTTAATATCGTAGCTGCTGCTGGTGCTTGTGATACCATTTCAAATTTGTCAGGTGGTGATACTCTTACCATTTACACATTTATTGAAGCGCAAGGCGATACTGGTTTTATTGCCGGTAATAATACGTACGGTGATGAAGCAAAAGGAGAG
>JAQBNQ010000025.1 GCA_028288545.1 Bacteroidota bacterium | reverse complement strand
AGGTGTGGCTGATGTAGCCGTCTATCATAAACCTTAAAGGTTCCACCTTCTGCGGTTGGCTGTTGGGGCTAATAACAATGATGTCTTCAAAATAAAGGGCATCGCCGCTTTTGGAACTGTCGAGGAGGTTGCGGACCTTTTTATTGAATACGGGGCCTTCGTTTTCAATTTCGATAATGTCACCATTTTGGCAGGTGATGACTTTAAACTGCTTAATGCTAAACCTGGCTTCAAAATCGGTGTTTTCAAGAATTGCAACAAGGCCCGGTGTACTGCGTATTGCATTTGAATTTACAAAGCCACCCCTGAGATGCCCACCCAAAGTAACTACAGGATCGGGTATTCTTTTAACCCTGAATTTTTGTTCGGAGAGGAGTTTTGAGCGGTCTTTCCCCAACTTTTGCCGGACCCTGATTGCTACTGAGCCGGGGCTTGTTAGGTGCACAATGTATACACCGGGTTCGTCTTTTTGCGGGGTTATTTTTCCTTCTGTGATCTCTATAATTAGGTTTTTGGTCGGTACGTTTTCGACTGCTATGCGCACGGGGTTATCAATGCCTACGTAGAATACATTCATTTGAAGCGCAGCAATGGATACGTTTTGACTCTGGGCTTTGAATAAGAGGGTTAATAGAAATATTATAGTGAGGGATTTAAATGGCATGTGTTGTTTGATTGGGTTGCCTAATATAAACGAAATTTAAAGCGTAAAAGTCTGAACTATGATTTTTGTGATTGATTTGATTAATTTGATAAAATGGCGAGCTCAGCTCTGAAAGGGAAGAATAGTTTTTATTTGGTATGTTTGACTAAAGTATAAAGCTGAATGAAAAAAATACTACAACTGGCCATGTTGGTGGTTATCTTTTGTTTGCTGTTTTCGTGTAATCAGCCTGGTAAAAAGACGGATGCAGCGGTGGGGGTTTATGTTGATACGCTTAATTACAAGGGGCAAAATATTTACCTGGAACAAATAGATAGCGCGGCGTATTTAAGTTTAGCCAAGACGCATATCAGTGTGGGTAGCGATACAAAGGATTCTGCGGGTGTTAGGCAGCGGGACACTATCATTTTATATACCATTGGAAAGGACACATTTAAACGTGCTTTTAAGTTAATTACGCTAAAGCTGGAAAATGGAGATTCAGTGCAAATGTCTTTTGACATGGTTACATACGCTTATGCGGGGCAAGTAAGGGAGTTGAATTCCTGGTTGCTTTCGGGCAATGATGGGGATGGCGATTTCTATTCCCTGGTTAATAAGAAAACCGGTAAGGAGTCTACTCTTTTTCGCAGCCACCCGGTCTTTTCGCCCGATTATAAAATGCTGCGCTGCTTTGAAGAGTGCAATGGTACTCCGGATACAGGTACAAGTTGTATTAGTTTGTGCGTTTACACAATTGCAAATAATGATTATAGCCTGGCATGGCGGGTACCGTTATTTAAATGGAGAAGTGAAGTTGTTTGGAAGGATAATAAGACACTTTACCTTAGATTGGAGGATGCGCGTTATGCTGTAGGTGGGCCGGTGTATTTTGTGAGATTGGAGTTGCCGGATTTTAGGAAATAAAGTCTGAATCGCGGATTGAACGGACCTGCCTTAGACGGCAGGCAGGTTCTAGTTCTGAAATAGGTTGACAGATGTTGGGTTGACACTTGAAAAAGTGTCAACCCAAGTTTTTGGTTATATATTGTTGATTGTCAGGATAATTATAAGGGGGTGTCAACCATGTTTGATTTTAAAAAGTGTCAACCATGAACAGATCCGGCTGTTGGCAGTAATGCACTCATTGGGAGATTGGCGACACTGGGGGAAGCTTCCGGCTTTGCACGAGTCAACCCCAAAGGCATTTAAAAATTGCGATGGTCTTTTACCCAGGTTTTTATGTAGTCGGCAATTTGGGCGGTGGGGGCGCCGGGGGCGAATAGTTGTCCGCAGCCGAGTTGTGTTAGTTCGGCCATGTCGTCTTCGGGGATGATGCCGCCGCCGGTGAGGAGGACGTCGTTCATGCCTTTGGCTTTCATCAGGGCAAGTACTTTGGGGAAGACTGTCATGTGGGCGCCGCTGAGGATGCTGATGCCAATGGCGTCTACGTCTTCCTGCAGGGCGGCGTTTACTACCATATCGGGTGTTTGGCGAAGGCCGGTGTAAATTACTTCCATGCCCGCATCTTTAAGCGAACTGGCAATTACCTTGGCTCCGCGGTCGTGGCCATCGAGGCCAACTTTTGCAACAAGAATTCTGATAGGGCGGTTCATGAAAAGGAAAGTTCATTAAAGCAACAAGGGACACCCGGCAATATATCTGCATGGTATCCCTTGTAGCAAAATCAATATCTAAAAATCTTCTTCAAAGCTTTCGGTTCCGAAATCTTCGTCTTCCTCGCCAAAGTCGTCAAACTCTTCGAAGTCTTCGTCGTTGTAGTCATCAGCGCTTGAGGCTTTACGTCCTTTGCCAGCAGATTTCTTTTCGATGATATCGTCGAACTCTTCCATGTCTTTCATAGACTTCAAATCATCATCGCTGGGTTCGCCTTCAGGCTCTTCATCTTCGGCTTTCTCTTCCACCTCTTCTTCTTCCAGCTCCAGATCATCCTCATCTTTCTCCTCGGCTTTCAATTCAGGTTCTTCTTCTTCGCTTTTCTTTTTGCGTGGCATAGGTTTCGTTTTAAAGGTTAGTCAATTTAGGTTAATGCGAATTTAGTGCTTGGTTTTTTACTATGTACGATGTTTCAAAATTATTTTTTTGTTAAACCGATTCTATAAAAATAGTACCCATTTTAAACAGTATCAAAATAATCGAAAGATTTTTTAAGCCTTAGGGCTGTTTTTTCTTTCCCCAACACACTCATCAACTCATAAACCGGGGGACCTTGCGAAACCCCTGCCAGCGCTACTCTGAACAATTGCAGAAAATCGCCCGCCTTCATTCCGTTTGCCGCTGCTGCCGTTTTAGCGGCTTCTTCCAAATTTAAAACTTTAAATTCAGAAACAGAATTTATTGCGGCAATGATATTATCAAATTTGCTACGGTTCTCTTTACTGTATTTTTTCCTAATTGTTTCACTATCGTAAGCTTTTATATCCTCAAAGAAATAATAGCCCATTTCTAATAGGTCGTTAACAAATACGGCCCGCTCTTTTAAAAGTCTACAGGCTTCTGCCACATAGGCGGCGTCATAAGTGTAGCCTTTTGCAATTACCTGATCCTTAATGTCGGCGGCTAATTCCTCGTTGCTCTTTGCCATCAGGTAATGCTGGTTGAACCATTTGGCCTTTTCAAAATCGAAACGGGCGCCGGCCTTATGCACCTTTTCAAGCGAAAACAGTTGAATCAGCTCATCCTTGGTCATTAATTCCTTATCGCCACCGGGGTTCCAGCCCAGCAATGAAAGGAAGTTGATAAAGGCCTCCGGAAAGAAGCCCCGCTCTTTATAGCCCACAGATAACTCTTTGCTTTCGGGGTCCGTCCAGTTTAAGGCAAACGAAGGAAAGCCCAGCCTGTCGCCATCGCGTTTACTTAGTTTGCCCTTACCATCTGGTTTAAGGATAAGCGAGAGGTGGGCAAATTTTGGCATTACATCTTCAATACCCAAAGCGCGGTAAAGCAAAACGTGTAAAGGAGCAGAGCTTAACCATTCTTCGCCGCGGATTACGTGAGTTATCTCCATCAGGTAGTCGTCTACCACGTTTGCTAAATGATAGGTGGGCATTCCATCGCTTTTAAACAGCACCTTATCATCTAACTGTGCGGTATTGAATTCTACCCATTCGCGTATTTCGTCATGAAATTTAACCGCCTCGTTGCGCGGCATTTTAAACCGGATAACATAGGGTTCGCCTGCATTTAATCTGCGCTCCAATTCGTCCTTTGGTAAGGTAATGGAGTTTTTCATGTACTGACGGGTAACAGCGTTGTACGATGGATTTGGCACACCCTGCGCCTCCAGGTTCTTTTTCATTACATCCAACTCTTCTTTAGAGTCGAAGGCGTAATAAGCATGGTCGCTGGCCAATAAACGATCGGCGTATTCCTTGTATAAATGCTTTCTTTCACTTTGACGGTACGGCGCGTGTTTTCCATCACCAAATCCTACGCCTTCGTTAGGTTCAATGCCGCACCATTTTAAGGTGTTAATGATGTATTGCTCTGCACCGGGTACAAAACGGTTTTGGTCGGTATCCTCAATACGCAAAATAAAATCTCCTCCTTGCTGTTTGGCAAGTAAATAATTATAAAGGGCGGTTCTTATCCCCCCCATGTGCAACGGCCCTGTAGGGCTTGGTGCAAAACGAACTCTAACTCTTCTACTCATAGTTTCTTTAATGGAAGGCGAAAATAATTAATCGCCGATTCAATACTATTCATTTTTTTGCCAAAGAAATTTTTAGCGGCTAAACCAAACAACGCTACTTTCGTCTCCCAAATAAGCGAATTGCCCGTTAACCCAATAAACCAAAATGCTCGACGCTTTACTTTTTACAAAAACGCCCTCGCTGCTTTCAGCAGTTTACCGCGAGTGCCTGTGGAAAGTTAATACAAAAGAAAACATCCTTTACCTGACATTTGATGACGGCCCCATACCAGCAGTTACGCCATTTGTTTTAGATCAATTGAATAGGTATAATGCGAAGGCTACTTTCTTTTGCATTGGAAAGAACATTGAAGCCAATCCGGAAATATTTCAGCGCATTTTAGATGAAGGGCATTCTATTGGCAACCATACGCAGGATCACTTAAATGGTTGGTACCAGGATAATGAAACGTATTTCCAAAACATTGAAAAATGCGCAGCATTAATTCCGCAATTCGAAATTCGCAATCCGAAATTCTTCCGTCCGCCATATGGTAAGTTAAAACCACGGCAGTACCGGTTTTTGAAGAGCAGCTTTAAGATAGTAATGTGGGATGTGCTTAGTTTTGACTTTGATTTGAGCATGAGTGAAGAGAGGGTTTTACGAAATGTTACTGAAAACGCTACTGCCGGTTCAATTGTTGTTTTTCATGATAGTATTAAGGCAAAATCCAAAGTTGAATATGCTTTACCAAAGACTTTAGAATATTTCTCGGCAAAAGGCTTTAAGTTTGAAAAATTATGATGCTGATTGATACCCATTGCCACCTTTATCTTAAAAGTTACGATTACGATCTTAAGGAAGTAGTTGAACGAGCCACGCAACATGGCATAAAAAAGATTTTTCTCCCTGCTATAGATTCCGAAACGCACGAAAGGCTACACAATCTTGCCGATAAGAAATTTGATATCACTGACCCTGATTTTGCTATTCTGCCTATGATGGGGGTACATCCCTGCAGCATCAAAGAAAATTTCGAGGACGAGCTGAAAATTGCGGAAGACTTTTTAAACAGTGGCCGGAAGTATTATGCTGTTGGCGAAATTGGCCTGGATTATTACTGGGATGTTTCTTTTAAAGAACAACAGGTGATTGCTTTTGAGAGGCAGATTGAATGGTCGATAGCCCGGAATCTTCCTATTGCCATCCATAGCCGGAACTCCACCGCCGATTGCATAAAAAGCGTAACTAAATACAAGGGTAGCGCAAAAGGTATTTTTCATTGCTTTAGTGGAACACTTGAAGAAGCCAAGGAAGTTATTGAACTCGGTTTTTATTTGGGTATTGGCGGCGTTGTAACTTATAAAAACACAAACCTGCGCGAGACCATTCAGCGGGTAGGGCTTAGTAATGTGGTACTTGAAACAGATGCGCCGTATTTAACTCCGCTACCTCACCGCGGCAAACGAAATGAACCTGCGCACATTAGAATAGTTTGCGAAA